>CAZHPC010000021.1:0-35722 GCA_964534685.1 uncultured Opitutaceae bacterium | reverse complement strand
CCTCGATCGAGCTCAGCGTGCTGTCGCAGTCAAAACAGATCAGCTTCAACTGCCTGGTGGCCTACTTCTTCGTGCTGCGCTTGAACTTTGACGTGAACTTCTCGACGCGGCCCGCCGTGTCCACGAGGCGCTTCTCGCCGGTGTACGCGGGGTGTGAGTCCATCGTCACGTCGCGCAGGACGATGAAATACTCCTTGCCGTCGATCGATTCCTTGCGGGCCGACTTCATCGTCGAACGGGTCAGGAATCGTTTGCCGGTGGCGACATCGAGGAAACAGACCGGGTTGAGCGTCGGATGACCTTCAGTTTTCACGTTGGAAATGGGTTAAGCTTCAGCCCTGGCGTGCTTTGTAACGCGGATCGGTCTTGTTGATGACGTAGATCTTGCCGCGGCGGCGCACCACCTGGCAGTCCGGGTGACGCTTCTTGGCTGATTTGATGGAGGAAACGACTTTCATAAAAGGCACCAAAACAGAGAGCGCAGGCGCACCCTGTCAACTCAGTTCTTCCCGGGTTCGTCGGGCTCGTCGGCGAGAAGGCTCCATTCGTCGCCCTCGTCGGCGAGAAGCGAGCGCCAGAGGGCGTCCTGCATGGGCCGCTCAAACAGGTCCGCAGGGGGGCTGGCGACTATCCAGGTTCCGCTCTTGAGCTCGTTCTCGAGCTGGCCCGCGGACCATCCGGAGTAGCCCAGGTAAGCCCGAAGGCGCGTGGATTCGTCGGCGAGCATCTGGACCGCCTTCTCCGGGTCTATCCCGAAATGCAGCTGGAACGCGTCCTCGCGCGATTGCCACGCGGCGAGGATGAGCTGCTCGGTCTGGACCGGTCCCCCCGAGAAGATCGGGGTCCCGGAAAGCGGCCCGAGAGCAAAGTCCCCCTTGAGCTCGCCGAGGCGCTTGCCGAGCGGCCTGTTCAGCACGACTCCCATCGCGCCCTCGGGGCCGTGGGTCGACATGAGGACCGCGGTCCTCCGGAAATTGGGGTCCCGGAGCACCGGATGGGCGAGGAGGAGCGAACCGGCGAGCGATTGCTTGGTCCTGTGCATGCTTTCGCGCATAAGCTTGCCGGCTCCCCTCTCAAAGCCTCTGTAGGATCACACCCGCATCCGTCATCAGCGTCTCGACGAGCGGGTCGTTGTGGTAGTTGGACCGGTACCTGATTTCGGCGATGCCGGCCGCGGCCAGCATCTTCGCGCAGTTGAGGCACGGGTAGTGTGTGACATAGGCCACGCAGCCCGCCAATGAGCTGCCGCGCCTGGCCGCGTCGGCGACCGCGTTCTGCTCGGCGTGGACGGTGGCCTGCTCGTGGCCCGCGCGGACGCGGGACACGTGGGGCGTTCCCGGCAGAAAGCCATTGTAGCCCGCGGCCACCAGCCGGTTCCTCCTGTCTCCTCCGGAAACGATGACGCATCCGACGTGCAGCCGCTCGCAGTTGGAGCGCGTCGCGATGAGGATCGCCGCAGCCATGAAATACTCGTCCCAGGACGGACGGCGGGAGAACCTCCTGGCGGCCTGCGCGATCAGGTCGACGGGGTCTTTCTTTGCGGCGCTCATTTGATCTGGGCTCGACTCTGGACATGCTCTTGCTCACGGGCAATCATCGACTGTGCAACCACACCCTAAATGAAACGAGCCTGCGAACCCGAACTGCTCGATTCGCTGCCCTTTGACGATCCCGACGCGGCGCACAACCGCCGCGACCTGCGGCTCATAAACCGCTTCATGCGCAACGAGGCGTGGTTTGCGCGCGTGCTCCCCGCTCTCCTGCAGCCCGGAGAACGCGTCCTCGAGCTCGGGGCGGGCACGGGCGAAATGGGCAGGCGCCTTATCAATCAAGGCATTGCGCTGGACGGCCTCGATCTGTGGCCGCGCCCGGCCGCCTGGCCCCAGGGCCGCCTTTGGCACCAGAAGGACCTCAGGACGTTCTCCGGCTACGACCCTTACACCGCGGTCGTCGCCAACCTGATCCTCCACCAGTTCACCGACGCCGAGCTCGGCAGGCTGGGGGCAAGGATTAGGGGTAGCGCCAGGGTCGTCCTCGCCTGCGAACCCCTGCGCCGCAGGATCTCGCAGGGGTTCATCGCGGCGCTTGCACCCGTTTTCGGCGCCAACCATGTCACGCGGCACGATGCCCGTGTCAGCATCGCGGCCGGCTTTGTCGGGGACGAGCTGCCCGCCGCGCTCGGCATGGCCGAGGGCGAATGGAGCTATTCGTGCTCGGTCACGGCACTTGGGGCGCTTCGAATGGTCGCAGTACGGACCGCGTGAACTCCCGGCTTCCAATTGAGATCGTCGGTGGCGGCGTCGCCGGCCTCGCGCTTGGCCTGGCGCTGCGCCGCTCGGGTGTCCCCGTCACGCTCTTCGAGTCCGGCGGCTATCCCCGGCACCGCGTGTGCGGCGAGTTCATATCGGGCCTCGGCGAGGACACGACGGCCTCCCTCGGGCTTCAGGAGATCCTTGCCGACGCGCGGCAGCATTCGGTTGCCACCTACCACCTGCGCGACAGGACACTGCGCCCCTTTTCTCTCCCATCGCCCGCACTTGGAATCAGCCGGTACGCGCTCGACGCGCGGCTCGCCACGGCCTTTGCGGCCGAAGGCGGAAAACTGCGGACCAACACGCGGGCCGATGAAGCTGAGTCCCCGCAGGGCAGAGTTTTCGCCGGCGGCCGAAGGCGCGAGGGGCCCTTTTGGGTGGGGCTCAAGGTCCATTTGCGCAACCTGACCGTGGTCACCGACCTTGAGATCCATATGGGGGAGCGCTGCTACATCGGCCTTTCGCAGGTGGAATCCGGGGCCGTCAACGCGTGCGGCATCTTCGCGCCGCAGGATCACACCGAGCGCGGCTTCGACCTGCTCCTCGCCTACCTTGTGACAGCCGGCCTCGCAGAGCTGGCTCGGCGCCTTCGGGCCGCAGAGCCGGATCCCGAGTCGTTCTGCGCGGTCGCAGCGACCCTGGGTGACCGCCGGATCTCGGCGTCGGGCCAGATCCGAATCGGCGACGCATGCGCGACCATTCCGCCCTTTACTGGAAACGGTCTCGCCATGGCGCTTCAGGGAGCCGAGCTGGCAGTGGCGCCCCTCCGCGCGTACGCCGCGGGCGACGCCAGCTGGGAGGAGGCGGCCGGGGTGATTGCCTCGGCGCAGCGGGCGCGGTTCGCCAGACGCCTCATGCTCGCCAGCCTGATCCATCCCTTCTTCCTCGAGCGCCGGCGGCAGTCCTGCCTCGCCGCCGTCGTGAACTCCCGCATCGTGCCCTTCGGCGCCTTCTTCGCAGCGCTTCGTTAGCACTTCGAGCCATGTACCTTCATTCTCTCGCCACCGCCGTGCCGCCGGCCGCCTTTTCCCAGCTCGACTGCTGGCGAATCGTCGAGGGATCCGCCGTGCGCTCGCGGCTGAAGAGGCGCTCGATGCTTATCCTGCACAGCATTCTCCGGGGAGACCACGGCATCGAGCGAAGGCACTTCGCGGTGCCCGACATCGAGGGTGTGTTTGACCGCACCTCGGACGAATTGAACCAATCCTTTCGGTCTGAGGCACCGGTGCTGGCGGCGCGCGCGTTAAGCGCCGCGCTTGAGAAGGCCTCAACGCGACCCAGCGAGCTTGACGCGCTCCTGATCTGCACGTGCACCGGGTACCTCTGTCCGGGAGTGACGAGCTATGTCGCGCAGAGCCTTGGGATCCGGCAGGACGCCCTCCTCCAGGACATGGTGGGCCTGGGGTGCGGCGCCGCGATTCCCACGCTGCGCGCCGCAAGCCACGTGCTCGCGGCGCACCCCGACGCAACGGTGGCCTGCGTCGCCGTCGAGATCTGCTCGGCGGCCTTCTATCTGGACGATGACCCCGGCGTGATCATAAGCGCATGCCTCTTCAGCGACGGCGCGGCAGCGACGCTTTGGCGCGCCTCCCCGGGTCCGTCGGGCCTGAGGGCGTTCGACTTCAGATCACTCCACCTGCCCGAGGACCGCGACAAGCTGCGCTTTGAGCATCGGGGCGGCAAGCTGCGCAATCTCCTGCACCGATCGGTGCCCGAGCTGGCGGCCGGAGCGGTCGGCCGCCTGTGGGCTGGCAGAGGCCCGCGGCCGGTCGCGGGCGTCGTGGCGCACGGCGGCGGACGCGACGTCCTGGAGGCTTTGGCGCCCGTCGTCGCGCCCCACCCCCTCGATGCGAGCGCACGGACCCTTCGCGACCACGGAAACATGAGCAGCGCCTCGGTGCTTTTCGCGCTCGAGGAGACGCTCACGGACCCACGGCCCAGGCCGGACGGTGATTTTTGGCTCGTGAGTTTCGGCGCAGGCTTTAGCGCACATAGCTGCCGACTCGGCCGCTGAATCCATGCCCAGACTAGACGACCTCGTTGATTACTGTGACAAGCGCACCCGCCTGGCGGCCTTCACGGACGCCCCGGGCGCCTTCAACGGCCTCCAATTCGCGAACGACGGGCGGGTGACCCGGATCGGCGCCGCCGTCGACGCGGGGCTCGTCCCTTTCCTCGAGGCGACCAGTGCCGGCGTCGACTTTCTGATCGTCCACCACGGCATGTACTGGGATATGCCCCGCCCGATCACGGGCCCGGCCTACACCCGGGCCGCGGCCCTAGTGAAGGGCAACTGCGCCCTGTATTCCTGCCACCTGCCGCTCGACTCGCACCCGCAGATAGGCAACAACGCGCTTCTCGCCCGCCAGTTGGGACTAAGGGCCCGCAGGGGCTTCCTGCCCAACCAAGGGGGCAACATCGGCTGCATCGCGCCGTGCCGCATGAAGAGGTCCGCGCTGCGCCGAAAGCTCGAGTCGCTCTACCCGAGGGTCATCGCCATCGAGTTCGGGTCCGCGAGCCCTGCGGAAGTCGCCTTCTGCAGCGGAAGCGGCAACGGCGCCATGGCCGCGCTTGCGGGGGCCGGGGTCGACACGCTCGTGACGGGCGAGCTGCGCGAGGAATGGTTCAACGTGGCTCAGGAGCGCAGGCTCAACCTCTATCTCTGCGGACACTACGCCACCGAGGTGCACGCTGTCAGGGCCCTCGCGGCCGAGCTGTCGGCAAAGTTTAGGTTGCCGTGGGAGTTCATTGCGACCGAAAATCCCCTTTAGCCAGCACCCCCAACGGCCATGAAGAAGATCGCGATACTGAACGGACCCAACCTTGACCGGCTCGGCAAACGCGAGCCCGAGATCTACGGCAGCGCCACGCTGGGCGACCTTGAGAGGGCCCTGCGCACCGAGTTCGGGCAAGAGGCCGCGCTCGAATTTTTCCAGTCCAACCACGAGGGCGAGCTGATCGACAAGATCGCTAAACTCGCCGACGCGAAGTGCGACGGCATCGTGATAAACGGCGGCGCCCTGACCCACACGAGCGTGGCGCTGAGGGACGCGCTCCTCGGCGCCCGCGTACCCGCCGTGGAGGTGCACATCTCGAACATCTACAAGCGCGAGGAATTCAGGCACACCTCGCTGACTGCCCCCGCATGCGCGGCGGTGATCACCGGCCTCGGGCTTGAAGGCTACCACGCCGCGATCCGGTTTCTTCTCAAGACGTGAGCGACGGGGCCCCGGGGAGCAATTGGTACGCCTGCCACACGCGGCCGAGGCGCGAGAAGAAGTTCGCGGCTCTGATGGCCGCAGAGGGCTTCGAACACTACCTGCCGCTCGTCGACAGCGTCAGGCGCTACCCGAGCGGGACGAAGCGGTTCACGAAGCCGCTCTTTCCAGGCTACGTCTTCGCCCGCGTCCCCTCGGTCCTCAAGACGCGGATCTACCAGCAGGAGCTGATCGCCCGGGCCATTCCGGTCGACGACGAGCCCAAGTTTCTCGCGCAGCTTGACGACGTCAGGAAGATCGTCGCCTCGGGAGTCGAGCTGAGCCTCATTCCCTTCCTCACCCGCGGCCGGCGCGTGCGCGTGGTCGGGGGTCCGCTTCACGGGCTGGAGGGGTTAGTCGACGACTCGTCGAATCCCGAAGGGATCGTGATATCGGTCGATGTGCTGCGCCAGGGTCTTCTTCTGAAGCTTCCCGCCGAGAACTTGTGCGCCCTCCCCTAGAAACAATGCGCAGCGAAGACCGCAGCTTCCGCCGTGGCGTGCATTAGATCCTCGCTGGCAATAACATAAGTGGACAAATAAAGTAACGCCAATAGGCGCTGCCACCATCGCAGGTGGATTGCAAATACTCGAAAGGGGGCTTAAGGTGCCTGCTTGAGGCTGGAGTTTCCACGCTTCACTCGGAGTCATTCGCTGTGGCTGAGCCGCGCGCTTGCAATAGGAGTGTGTGCACTCGGCGCGGTGGTCCTTGCGGCTTGGGTTCTGGGAAACCCGCTCGACAAGAGTTCGGTGATGCCCAGCCACGTGGCGATGAATGCGAACACCGCCGTGGGGCTAGCGCTAGCCTCGCTGGCGCTGTGGCTGTTGGCCGGGCCCGCGACCCCGCGATGGCGGCAACGGGTCGCGTTCGGCTGTGCGCTTGCGGTGGCTGCGCTTGGCGCGGCTACCTTGACCGAATACCTGCTAGGGACGGGCTTGGGCATTGACGAGCTGCTCGGCCGTGAATCACGCGTCGAGATCAATACCTTGAATCCGGGCCGGATGGCGCCTGAGACCGCGTTCAACTTGGCACTGCTGGGGGCGGCGCTGTGCATGATGACACGTCCGCGGCTGGTGATGGTGGCCCAAGCGTCCGCCGTGCTCGTGGCGATGATGGGACTGGTCAACCTGATTGGTCATTTCTACGGGGCCGTTGGATTCTACAAATTCGACCACCTCTCATCGATTGGAATTGCGGCGGCGGCGGCGTTTGTTGCGCTGCCAGCGGGCGTCCTATGCGCACGGCCCGAGGCCGGCCTGATGCGGTCCATCATCAGTGAATTGCCGGGTGGCGTGGTCATCCGCCGATTGTTGCTGGCGGTCCTGGCGCTGCCGTTGGTCCTCGGAGGGCTCGAACTGCAAGGTGAGCATGCGGGGTTCTTCAACCACACTTATGGCACAGGGGTTGCGGAGGTGACGGGCAGCCTCGTGCTGATGATCCTCATCTGGAGGACCGCCAGGGTGCTCGAGCGGAATGCAGGGGAACGCAAGAAGGTGGAAGAAGCCCTGCACCAATCGAACGAAAGCCTGGAACAGAAAGTGAGCGAACGCACGGCGCTGCTGAAGAGTGCCAATAAGTCATTGACCCACGAGATCTCCGAGCGCGTTCGGATGGAGGCGCTCCTGCGCCTGCAGGCCTCCGCGCTGGAATCCGCTGCCAATGCCATCACCATTTCCGACCGCACAGGCATGATTGAGTGGGTCAACCCGGCGTTCTGCGCCCTCACCGGCTACAGCGCCGCGGAAGCAATCGGGCACAATCCGCGCGAATTATTAGAATCAGGGAACCAGAACGATGAATTCACCAAGAATATGTGGACGACGATTCTGGCCGGAAAAGTCTGGAAAAGCGAGGTGGTCAATCGGCGCAAGGACGGCTCCACGTTCACCGAGTTCCAGACCATCACGCCGGTGCAGGACAAGCGCGGCCAGATCAGCCACTTCATAGCCATCAAGGAGGACATCACCGAGAAGAAGCAGCTCGAGGAGCATGCCTTGCGTGCGCAGCGTGTCCAGAACCTCGGGATGCTTGCTGCCGGAATCGCCCACGACTTCAACAATGCGCTCACCCCCATCCTCATGGCGGGCCCGCTGCTTCGGGAGAAGGTGAGCGACCCAGACGGAAGACGCATCCTCGACATGATCGAGCAAAGCTCCGAGCGCGGCGCCGCCCTTGTTCGCCAAATGCTTTCCTTCGCACGTGGCACGACTCATAGGAAGGTGCAGGTGGATGTCGGGAAGGTATTGCGAGACGTTATCGATCTCGCCAAAACCACTTTCCCAAAGTCGATCAGGATAGTGTCGCATCTGCCCAGCGACATGTGGCCCGTGCTGGGCGACCCTACGGAACTGCATCAGGTATTTCTGAATCTGTGCATCAACGCGCGCGATGCGATGGCTCAAGGTGGCGAGCTGGCGATCACCGCCGCGAACCGCGCGCTTGATGTTGATGATAAGGCAGAGATTGCGGACGCGCATCCGGGTAATTACCTCACGGTCGAGGTACGCGACACCGGAACAGGCATTCCGCATGACTTGCTCGAGCGGATATGGGAGCCGTTTTTCACCACCAAGGGCTTAGGCAAGGGCACCGGCCTCGGCCTCTCCACCGTGCGCGGCATTGTTCGCCAGCATGAAGGGTTCGTGGCCGTGCAAACCCTCCCCGGGAAATTGGCCGGCCATGGCACAGCGTTTACTGTCTATTTCCCGGCGGCCATCGTCGCGGAGAAGGTCGCCGGCAAAGCGGACCCGCGCGGCGAGCCCGCGCGGATGGGAAAGGGCGAACTGATCCTCCTTGTCGATGACGAGGAATCGGTGCGCGAGGTCAGCGCAAGAATCCTCATCCGTCAGGGCTACCGGGTGGTGACGGCGGGCGACGGAGCCGCTGCGATGGCGGTCTTCGGGCCCCGTGCTGATGAAGTCCGGCTCCTGCTCACTGACAATGACATGCCAATAGTAGGCGGCGCGGCTCTGATTGCCGCGCTTCGCCGGCTAAATCCCGACCTTCCCGTCGTGATCATGAGCGGCATGGATGACAGAGACGAAGACGGGAAAAGAACGCCATCGACGGCGTATTTGGCAAAGCCATTTACAGCAGAGACCCTGATGTCGATCGTGCGCCGCACTCTCGACGAGGCCCGGCCGTGCGTTCCGTGCCTGGCTGAAGCCTAAATCCTTACGCGGCCTGCATCCCGGTCAGAATGGCCCCAGCCCGATCAGACCAGAAGCCAGATCGCGTGCGCGAGGTGCAGCGTTGCGCATGTAGCCAGCGCGGCCGCGGTGTCGTCGAGGACGACGCCCCAGCCCCCAGGCAGCGCCTGAAGGGAGTTTATCACCAGCGGCTTCCTGATGTCGTAGAACCGGAAGAGGGCAAAGCCGACCAGCATGAGCGCAAGGAACGGGAGCACGCCCGGCCCGATGATCATCCGCCACCCGAGGAAGCAGAGCGGCATCGAGACGAACTCGTCCAGGATCACCTCCCCCGGATCGTGCTTGCCCAGCCGGACCTCAGCCTCGCCGCAGATTCCCACGGCAAAGTACGTGAGGGCGACGATCGCAACCATGCTCTCGACGATGCCGAGCGGGAAGAAGCAGACGACGAAGAAGAGCACTCCAGCCGCCGACCCCCAGGTCCCCGGAGCCTTCGTCTTAAGGCCGACCGGGCCGAGCGTGGCAATACCGAGGACGCCCTCCGTTGGAAGGTGTTTGGGCCAGGAGGGATGCTCAAGTTTCATGAGGGTTTGACGTCATCGCCAAACACCAGCCGCGCGTTCCTTGCGATGTAGCGGTATCCCGACCAGACGGACAGCACCGTGCTCGCGATGAAGACAACGATGCCCGCCATGTCGACGTTTTTCTCGAAATGGATCGCGTCCCATCCGAAGAAGCTCGCCCCGTCCCGCGCCACCATCGGCGCCCCCATGAAGAGCCCGAGCGCGATGAGCTGCGTGACCGTCTTCGTCTTCCCATGGCTGTCCGCAGACACCACCACGCCCTTGGTCGCCGCCACCATGCGCATCCCCGTGATCAGGAATTCGCGGCACAGCGTGATGACGGCAAGGGAGACCCATAACTTGTGCTTCTCGACGAGGGCGATGACGATGCCCATGACCATGATCTTGTCGGCCATGGCGTCCATTAGCTTCCCGAAGCTGGAGACCAGCCCTCGCGTGCGCGCGAGGTAGCCGTCGACCCAGTCGCCGACGGCCGCCGCGATGAAGAGCACAAAGGCGAGCGTCGCCGCACCCGGCCACGTGCAGAACATGAGCCCGACGATGACGAACATCAGCGGGATCCGCGAAAGCGTGATGGCGTTCGGCAGGTTCATGTTCTCGCTTAACAACATACGCGTCCGGGGCGAAGGCAACATCGTAGAGGAACACGCTCGCCAGACGGGCCGCTAGGTTATTTCCTTGGTGAAGTCACACATGCGTCACTGCATCTATCCCGGCACCTTTGATCCCATCACGTACGGGCACCTCGACGTACTCGCCCGTGCCGCACGCCTTTTTGACAAGGTGACCGTCTCGGTCGCGGACAATCCGGGCAAGAAGCCGCTTTTCACCTCGCAGGAGCGCCTCGCCATGATCCTTCCGAACATCGCGCAGTTCCCGAATGTCGCCGCGACAACGTTTGGCGGGCTCCTGGTGGACTTCGCCGTGAGCCAGAAGGCCAACGCGATCATCCGCGGCCTGCGCGCATTCTCGGACTTCGAGTTCGAGTTCAACATGGCCCTCATGAACCGCCATCTTCAGCCCCTGGTGGAAACAATCTTCGTCATGCCCAACGAGCAGTTCAGCTACACCAGCTCCTCCTTGGTCAAGCAGGTCGCAAGCCACGGCGGCCCCGTGGGGCACTTTGTTCCTCCCAACGTCGCCGAGGCGCTCAGGGTGGCGTTTTCGAAATGAGCGTGAGCGGCAACGGCGCCCTGAGGATGGGTCTCCCGCTGCTCATAGGCATTCTGGGCGGGGCCAGGCCCGCCGTGGCGGCGCCGTCGATCGGTGACGCGATCTCGCTCTACAAGCAGAAGCGGTTTGCCGAGGCCAGGGCCATTCTGGAGCCGCTGGCGGTGTCCGAGCCCTCCAACGCCGTTGCCAGCTATTATCTCGGGATGACCGTGCTGCGGGCGGGAGGCCCGTCCGCCCTCGACTCCGCCCGTTCGTGGCTCGGCAAGGCAGCCAAGCTCTCCCCGGACAATGAGAACTACCTTTCAGAGTACGCCGGCGTCTGCCTTCTCGTCGCGGACCGCGACAACTCGTTCTCACTAGCCCTGGAGGGCCGCGATGCCATGACCCGCGCAATTGCCGAGGACCCCAGGGATCTCGGGGCGTGCGAAGGGCTCATGAGGTTCTACGCGAAGGCGCCTTGGCCCCTCGGCGACCCGACAAAGGCCCTGTCCCTTGCGGCGGACATCGCAAGAATCGACCCGAAGCGCGGTGCGTCCGCCTACCTCTCCATAGCCGATATCTTCGAGAAGGGCGGGCGCGAGGAGCAGGCCCGCTCCGCCGCCCAGGCCGCTCAAAACCTCGCACCGGGCCATCCGCAGTGACACGCTTGCCCCATGCCGCGCATTCCGATCGAGGATAATTTCAGCGACGTCGTATCGAAGGCCCAAAGGGGCCTGCGGATTTCGGACGAGGAACTGTGCAAGAGGGCCGAAGTGACGCCCGACGACCTCGCCGCCATTAAGTCCGGCCGCGTCCTGGACGCCGTCATCCGCAGGGTGGCCCGCCATCTTCGCCTCGGCCCGAACGCCCTGGAGGACCTCGCGCACAAGAGGTGGTACCCGGAGGCGCCCGTTTTTCCCCACGGATTCGCGATCTTTAACACGCCCTTTGAGGACATCTTTGTTAACAGCTACCTGGTCTGGGATGCGCGCGAGCGCGTCGGAGCCGCCTTCGACACGGGCGCCGACTCCGAGGGGATGCTCGACGTGATCCGCACCGAGAAGATCCGCCTCCAGATGGTCTTCATAACGCACACGCACGACGACCATATCGCGGACCTGGCGCGGCTGGCCAATGAGACGGGCGCCGAAGTGTGGGCGAGCGAACGGGAGCCGGCCGACCATCCGGGAGCAAGGGCCTTCAGGGAGAACGCCCACTTTCACTTAGGAGGGATCGCGATAAAGACGCTCTCCACGTGGGGGCATTCCCCCGGCCAGACGACGTTCTACGTGACGGGCCTGAGCTATCCCCTTGCGGTGGTGGGCGATTCGCTATTCGCCAGCTCGATTGGCGGCAGCGCTGAGCACTTCGCCGACCAGTACAAGAACGACGTCGAGAAGATCCTGAGCCTGCCGCGCAACACGGTTCTCGCGTGCGGGCACGGCCCCCTTACAACCGTGGGGCAGGAAAAACGCCATAATCCGTTTTTCGCCAACTGAGGCGCGCCGCCAGGATATGTTCCGTACTCGACTCCAATGACCGGCTCACGCAAAGTGCCAGTAAACCTTACCCAATCGATGAAACGCAAAACCACGTTCATTCTGGTACTTGCCTTTGGACTTACTGTTGGGTGGGTCTCGATCATAACCGATGAGCAGATCAGGGAACACCTCGGCAGCGCGCTGTACATCATAGGGTTCGCGATCTGCGGGGCCCTGCTCCTGATGCTGGCCGGCTACGTATGGGACCAGACGCTGGCGAAGTCGCTGAAATCGCTCCACGACACCACGGATTCGGTTAAGATCGAAGACACGCCGCTGCTCGGCGACGAGTCGGATTCCGACGAGATCATCGGATTGGCGCGCAAGATCGAGCGGATGGCCCGCTCGCTCCAGCAAGTTGAGGCGAGCTACAAGGGGATAGTCGAGGACCAGCCCGATCTCATCTGCCGCTACAGGAATGACGGGAAGATCACGTTCGTGAACGGCGCCTACGCGCGCGCCGTGAACCGCAAGCGCACCGAGCTCGTCGGGGTTGATTTCCCCTATTTCACTCCGGGTGCCGCGATTGCGGACGAGCCCTACACCTTCGAGACCGAGATGCCGTTTGAAGATGGAAGGCGGCTATGGATCCGGTGGACACAGCGCGCCATCAAGGATGACGAACGCAACACGATGGAGTACCAATCGGTGGGCCACGACATCACCGAGCGCAAGGAGGCCGAGGCCGCGCTTCTCCGCGCGAAGGAGGCGGCGGAGGCCGCCGACCGCGCCAAGTCCGAATTCCTTGCGATCGTGAGCCATGAGCTGCGGACACCGATCAACGCGATCATCGGCTTCTCCAAGATGCTTTCGTCAACCACGCTGTCCCTCGACCAGCGCGAGCAGGTTGAGATGATAAACTCAAGCGGCCTCGCCCTGGAGAAGATCATCGCGGACATACTCAACCTTTCCAAGATCGACTCGGGCAAGATCGACATCGAGCACGCGCCCTTCTCGTTGCGCATTTGCGTCCAGGACATCTGCGCGTTCTTCGCCCCGAAGGCGCGGTCGCTCGCCCTGGGCCTGGACTCGAAGGTCGACGCCGGGGTGCCCGAGATCGTGAACAGCGACGAGTCGCGCATCCGCCAGATCCTCACGAACCTGATCGGAAACGCCCTGAAGTTCACCGAGCGCGGCGGCGTCTCGCTCGAGGTCTCGTGCGCCCGCGGCGAGCCGGTCGAGCCGGGATCGACCCGGCGCGTCGCGCGCCTCTTCTTCGCGGTCAAGGACTCCGGAATCGGCATTCCGGCGGACAAGCTCGACCATCTTTTCATGCCTTTCAGCCAGGTCGACACCTCGACGACGCGGCGGCGCGGCGGCACAGGGCTCGGTCTCATCATCTCCAAGCGCCTGTGCGAGCTGATGGGTGGGACAATCTCCGTAGAGAGCCGCCCCGGCGAGGGTTCCACGTTCAGATTCTCGATTCTGACCGACTTCGACGACGCCTAGCGGACGGGCGGACCGCCTGTCAGAGGATCTTCCAGCGGAATCGCAGGACCTCGGCCCACGCGCTACGGCCCGATCCCAGCACCCGGCTGACCTCGAAGTCCCACTCGAAATTCTTGGAGATGGAAAGTGTTGCGCCCCCGCCGACCGTCCCGGCAAAGGTCGAGGATCCCGCAGTCGAGTCGCTCAGGGTCGTTTCGGCATAGGCGCCGAGAGTGCTCCCCAGTTCCCACTTGAGATAGGCGCTCCCGTACCAGCGCGTGTCGTAGCGGGTGTTCGCGACGTTCCGATACTCGTCCCACTCCACCATCGCCGCCGCCTTCGTGCCCGCCGCAATGTCCATCGACCACGGCAGGATCACGCCACCCTCGACCGAGTTGTTTCCCACGGCGCTGGAGTTCGTGGGCAGCATCACATAGGGAATGATGGCCGCCGCCTGACCGCTCGAGAGATCGCGCCAGAAGGTCCACTTGGTCCTCAGCGTCACGTCTCCGACCCCGCTGTCCGTGTGGTCCGAGCCGTCGGTCGAGAACGTGTCCCGCAGGAACAGCTGCACGCCGACCTCGGCGTCCAGCGTGCTCGTGAGTCCGGCCGACACGAGCGTCGTGCCGAGCGCCAGGGCCTTGTACTGGTTCGGCGCGGTGGTGTCCGGCTTGATCCCCAGGGAGATTGCGTCCATGCGCATCAGGATGCCGCCCGGCTCAATGGTCTGGGTCGTCTCCGTCACCTGAGCACGCAGGGCGGGCGCGCAGCACACGGCGAGAAGAAGCGCCGAAGCAAGCGAAGCCGGAATCAACCTCGGACCTTGTGGCATCCGGGTCAGGTTCACCGCGCGCGCGCCGGCTGTCACCACCAAAAACAACCGCCCCGGGGGGCTTTAGGATTCACCTTGCCGCGACTTTGGAGAAATCGAGAATTCAATCCGTGAGAGCCCGAGCCAAATTGATTCTGTTTCTTTCTTGTTCCTTCGTCTGGGGATGCTCGCGTCCGGTCGCTGAGTCGGCCAAGGGCCCCGGGGACCCGGAGAAGGTCACGTTTCTCCACGAGGTCGTGAGGGTCAGGGCCCAGATGGGCGCCGACGACCTGCGTCGGATACCCGCCATGATTCGGCGCGAGGATGGCATCATGATGACCGACCAGGTCGTGCGGGTAGGCCGGTACCGGATGGCGATATCCAAGCTTGATCCGGCCAACGTCGACCCAAAGGTGGTGAAGCTTCGCCAGAGCATGGAGGCGCTGCTCGACGCGTACCGGTTCACGTGCCTGGACACGGCCGAGCTCTTCAGGGAGGTGAAGGCGTTCGATTCCGGATATCCGGACCGCGCCCCCCTGGCGCCGGCGCTCCTGTCGTCGATGCGATTGTCCCGCGGGAACACGGTTGAGGCCCTGGACTCCCTGCTCGACGCCCTGGGAGGCCTGGACACGTCGGCCCGAAAGGGAGGGATAGACCTTGCGCCGATAATCAACTCCATCCGGTCGGACCGGGCGAGGCTCGGGCAGGCGCTGGAGGCTGAGCAGGAGCTTGCGCGGCAGCTCGCCCTACCTGCCGGCAGCTGACGGCCGGTCAGCCTGCCCGCGACGTCAGTCGAAGATGATCGTGCGGTTGGCGCAGAGAAACACCCGGTCCTCGTTCAGCAGCCTAAGCGAGTTGGCGAGCACCGTGCGCTCGATGTCCCTCCCCGCCCTCGCAAGGTCGTGGGGCGTGTAGGAATGGTCCATGGGGATCACCTGCTGCACTATGATCGGGCCCTCGTCTAGCTGGTCGGAGACAAAGTGCGCGGTCGCTCCGATCACCTTTACCCCGCGCTGGTACGCCTGGCGGTAGGGCCGCGCACCGACAAACGCGGGAAGGAAGGAATGGTGGATGTTGACAATCCGATTCGGCCACTCGGAGACGAACTTCGGACTTAGGATGCGCATGTACTTTGCGAGGACGAGGAAGTCCGGAGGCATCGGTCTAATCAGAGCCTGAAGGGCTTCCTCGTGCGCCTCTCTGCTCAGGCCCTCGTGGGCGAGGTAGTGGAACGGCACCGCGAACTTCTCCACAAGGGGACGCAGGACCTCGTGGTTGCTCACCACCGCGACCAAGTCCGCCCCAAGCTCGTGGTACGCGTGGCGAACGAGAAGATCCGCGAGGCAGTGGTGCTCGCGCGACACCAGGACGACGATGCGGCGAGGCACCGCTCTGCGGAAGCGCACGTCGGCCCCAGCCGGAAGAACGGCCACCACGGCAGACTGCACGGCCGCCGCGTCCATCGGGCCCACGCAGGCCGTGCGCATGAAGAACCGTTGGGTTTCCGCGTCAACGAACTCGTGGTTTGACGTCACGTTTGCCCCTGCGCGAAATAGGACACCGGTGATCGCATGCACCAGGCCCGGACGGTCCGGACAATCGACAAGAAGAATGTGCTCGGGGGCCAAGCTGTCCTTTTCCACGGACCAGAACTCGCCGACGCCCCCTTAGTAGTCAAGCCGACCTGCGCCACCCGGGTTCGCAGAATACGCGTGCAGACGGCCGTCGCCTGCAACAAGGTCTTACCCCGCCCCTATTGGGCGGTCGAGCACCATGCCAATTCCAGCGAGCGCCATCGGAGCCGGGCTCATCCTGCTTGCGGCCTGCCTGTTTTCGTCCGCCTGCGCGTATCGCTTCCTGTCCGGCCAGCGTGCGGCGACCGGAGCAGGCTGGAGGTGCCGCCTGCTGGCCGGCTGCGGCGTTGGAACGCTGGTTTTCGGGTGCCGCCTCTTCCTCGCCGACGGCAACGTCTCATGGGCACCCTATCTCGACCAGTGGAACGCGGAGATATCCGGCTTGGTGGCTCCCCTGGCACACGGGCGCCTCGGCCTGGGCGACCTCCTTGCGGCAAACAACGAGCACCGCGTTGTCCTCACGCGCATTGTTTCCCTGGCCGCCGTGGCCGTGAACGGCGGCTGGGACAACCGCGTCATGGCGATCGCGACGTACCTGCTGCAATCGGCCGCCGTGGCCTGGATCTGCCTGCTCGCATGGACGTTTCTGGGATGGGCGCGCGGCAGCGTCGTCGCTTCCGCGGCCCTACTCCCAATGCTCCTTGTCTGCGACTGGGAGAACATTGTCTCAGGCTTCCAGGACCAGTTCGCCATCATGGTCCTCGGGTCGGTGGTGGCCTTTTCGCTGCCGGCCGGCGGCCCGTTGAGATCGCCCGCCAGCTGGGCGCCTTTGGTGCTGGCGGCGGTGATGCTCGGAAGCATGGCGTCAGGTTTCTTTACCGCGCTGGCCATGGCGGGGACCGGCCTTGTCACGGTCCTCAGCGGGCGCCGCTCGTGGCGGTCGAGCGCGTGGTATCTCGGCGCCTGCACCGTGGTCGCCGCGATCGGCTGGCTCACCCGGCACCCTTTTCCACCCGTCCCCAGCCTCTACGCGCAGGGCCTAGGCGCGTGGATGTCGGCCTTTCTGGCATATGCCTCGTGGCCCCTGCCGCCGGGCGCCCTCAGCTTCATAGCCCTATGGCTTCCATGGTGCGCCCTCCTGCTTCGGACGCTTCGCCGCCGCGAGGAGGCGCCGCTCGCCCCGTTTGTCATCAGCCTTGGGTTCTGGGTGCTGCTCCAGGCGGGCGCCCTCGCCTGGGCGCGCGCGAGCCTTAGCGGCCTAGTGGGATCGCGCTACACGGACGTTCTTGCCTGGGGCTTCGTTGCCAACGCGGCGGCCGTTGTCGTCGCGCTTCCCAGAGCGACGACGGCGGGGAGGATGCGGATCCTGCTCATTCTCGCGGTGGCCGCCTGGCTCGGGGTTGTCGGTGCGTCGGAGGTGTGGAGGTCGCGCACAATCTACCGGCCCTATTTCGAAGGCTTTCGCCGGCAGACACTCGAGCATGAGCGCCGGCTCGAGGCCTTCACGAGCACCGGCGACGCAGGCGCGATTTCCGGCGTCGAGTTTCCCCACATCCCGGGCACCGCCGACGAGATCCTTTCGTTGCTCCGTGACACCAAGGTCCGGGCGCTGCTTTCGGGACCGTTGCGCAGAGGCATCGTCGGTGAGCGCGGACCGTCCGCCACGGCTTCCGCGGGCGATGGACCGCTGAGTTTCGCCGCAGTCCACGCAATGAGGAACGGCCCCTGGTTCGCTTTGGCTGGCGTCGCCATGCTCGCGGCGGCAGCCGTTCGCGCCCGCAGGAATCCTCCGGAAGAGCGTTTGACCGCCGGCCGCCCCTGATCGCAGGATCGCCTGTCGCGCTCAGCCGCGCCGGGGGCGGTGCCCCCTATTTCCTCAACACCTGATAGGTTCCGTCCGCAGCGATCACCACGTCGTCCCTCGTCAGGGCTCTCTTGTCCGAATAGAGTGTGCGCAGCTTCGCCGGGTTGTCCCTGGCGAGCGCCCCAAAGGGAGGCCATGGCATGAACCAGATCCATTTGGGCTGCTGGGTGAGGATCTCCGGGCTCGGTGGCTCTCCCACCTCACCCATCGCTATCGGTTTACCGTTGGCGAGCCTCAACAGGTCCTCGTAGTTCTTCTCGTCGTCCAGCGCCTGGGCCTGCTTCTTGTGGTAGATGTCCGCCGCGAGCACATCCACGTACTGCGCGCCCGGCCAGAAATCTTCGTAGGCGTAGGCCTCGTCGCCTGGGTTCGGACGCGGGGCATTGCTGTCCCAGACCCAGATCAGGTTGTTGAGCCTATGGTGGTGGACGAAGTAGTCGTACATCATGATCCAAAGCCTCCTGAAGCCGTTCTCGCCCTTCTGGTCGCACCACCAGAACCAGACCCCGTTCATCTCGTGGTAGGGCCGCCAGAGGACCGGCACGTCTGCGTCTCTCAATTGGCCCAGGTAGCCCGCGATTACATCGGCCTGTTCCTTCCAAGCCAGGTTCTTCGGGGTTCCGTCGGTCGTCAGCTCCTCCCACTCCTTCGCGGTCGGCCGGTTGTTCATCGCCCAGATCTGGGTCCCGTCGCAGGTGTCGCCGAAGCCGGGGGGTGGAGCATGCCACATGAGCGTGATGATGTGCCCCGCCTTGTGCTCCTTGATGGCCGTCTCGACCATCTTCTGGCGGGCCACCGTCGGCGAGACATCGACGTAATAGAGGGGTTCGCCCGGGTTTGTGAGGTTGATCGGGCCGCAATGCTGGAACTTCTGCGGCTCGGATCCCTTGTAGGCGAAACTGAAGTCTGAGCCCCAGACTATGGGGCTCTTCCCGGTGATGGCCTGGACGATGTTGGTGTATTTTGAGCCTGAGGCGTCAAAGTTGTGCTGGCCGGTCAGGATGTAGCGCCCCTGGATGTCGACCAGGAACTCAAGGAGCCTTCTCGCCTCCTTGGTCGCATCCGGGTTCACCGGCTCGCCGTATTGGGTGTTGGCAAGGCCGGAGGCGAGGAGGGTGAGGATGACGAGACTACGGGGTACTTTCATGGAAGATCGACGGGAGTGAAAAGCGCCGGCGCCTCTCGCGCGCCAACGATGCAAAAAGGAGTCCAAGTTGGCTTCAAAGGCAACCCCCGCAAAGGACCGGCCCTCTTCCGGCGTACCGGTTCAGGCGGCCGACGACACCGGGACCAAGGGACCGCCGTCAGGGCTGTGCGAGGAGCTTAGACTTGGCCCTTTGAAACTCCTCCTCGCTCAGCCCTCCCTGATCCTTGAGCGCTTTGAGTCTTTCCAGCTCCGACGCCATATCCATCCGGGGCGCGGTAGCCCCGGAGCTGACGGCGGCCATGCCAGGCGGCAATGGGCCACCCGGATTGAACCCCGTCTGCGGAAAGCCGGGCTGGCCGGAAGGCGCCTGTGTGACCGGCCGCAGGCACAGGTCATAGAGCTCCAAAAAACGGCCGAAGGATTCCACCTTGCCGCTCACCATGCGGACCATGTACAGCGGCTCGCGGTCGTAGATCGCAACATGAGCCGGCAGTTCGAGGTGATAGATCAAATACTCCGCATTCGCCTGCGCATCCGTGCTGTCGGGGGGGCCCAGTATCGACTGCACCTCCTCCTTGGTCATTCCGATCCTAAGATCGGCAAGCCTGACCGACGAGGTGCTTCCGAACACGTTCTTCGGCGCCGAGTAGTAATACCCCCCGGGGACGTGGTTGGGTTCTGCGGACGACTGGCATCCGGCGAGGAGCACCGCGGCGAGCGGCGCGATGGCAAGTGCGACTTTGGTCTTCACTGCACCGGAAGGAAAGGCCCGGCGTTCAGCGAAGGGCGGCAGCGCCCCGATGGCGGCGCGCCGGCGCCCCTTGGGGCGGTCAGGGTTGGGATAGCAGCTTTGCCTTTGCCTTTTGAAACTCCTCGTCGCTCAGCACGCCCTGGTCCTTGAGCGCCTTGAGCCTAGCCAGCTCCGAGGCCAGGTCCATCTGGGGCGCGGGACCCGCGGTGCCGACGACCGTCGCGCCCGACAGCATCGGGTTGGCCGGGTTGAACACCGATTGCGGAAAATCGGGGCTGCCCGGAGTCGCGTTGGTGACCGGACGGTTGTATAGGTCAAAGAGCTGCGCAAAGCGGCCGAATGACTCGACCTTCCCGTTGACCAGGCGAATCATGTAAGGCTGGTCCCGGCCGTAGCCGGCCTCGGACTCGAGGTAATAGGTCATGTACTCGACGTTAGCCTGAGCGCTCGTGCTGTCCGGAGTGCCCATCAGCGATTGCACCTCGGACTTGGTCATGCCAATCCGGATGCTGTTGAGCTTTGCGGATGATTCGCATCCGGCGAGAAACAGGCCGGCGACCATGGCAAGTACGAGGGTGATCTTGGGGTTCATGTTTTTGGGGGAATTTGTTGCGGGTTGTAGCCTCATTTCGCTCCCGAAGCCACCGGGAAGAGTCTTGAGGGCGCTGGAGAAGCGTATTTGCGGGGCGTATTCACATGAGAGAGACGGGCCTCGGCCCGAAAGGATGCACGCTCCGCAAACGTGGCGCGAGAGCAACGCCCCCCGTTGGGCGAATCTCGGCCCTTTCTCGGTATTAATGATGGCGCGAAACCGGCCTTCTACCTTTGCGGCCCATGGGCCCGGATCCGCCGCGGCAAGGTTCGCCCGTTACGGGGCCCTCATTGATCCTCCCCGTTGCCTGCCAACGACTATTGCAGCTTGCCGTGCGGCCCTCGCACCAACGGCGGGCACCCTTTGCGATCCGCGTCATATTCCTCCCGCCTTGCCTGCTCGCTCACGACTCTCACCATTTTCGATCTGTGAAACCACGCAAAGTTGCCATCCTCACCGCGGGCGGCCTCGCCCCTTGTCTCAGCTCAGCGATCGGCGGCCTTATCGAGCGCTACACCGAAATCGCCCCGGAGATTGAAATTCTCTGCTACCGAGGGGGTTACAAGGGCCTGCTCCTCGGGGACAGCTACAAGGTGACGCCTGAGATAAGGGCTGCGGCGCACGTGCTTCACGGCTATGGCGGCAGCCCGATTGGCAACAGCCGCGTGAAGCTCACCAACACGAAGGACTGCGTGAAGCGCGGTCTCGTGAAGGAAGGCCAGAATCCGCAGCAGGTCGCCGCAGACCAGCTCGTCAAGGACGGCATCGACGTGCTGCACACGATCGGAGGCGACGACACGAACACCGCCGCGGCTGACCTGGCCGCCTTCCTCGCCAAGAACGGACATGCCCTCACGGTCATCGGGCTGCCCAAGACGATCGACAACGACGTGTTTCCCATCCGCCAATCGCTCGGCGCCTGGACCGCCGCCGAACAGGGCGCGCGCTATTTCGCGAATGTCGTGGCGGAGCGCGGGGCCAATCCGCGCATGCTCATCGTGCATGAGGTCATGGGACGAAGCTGCGGCTGGCTGACCGCTGCAACGGCCCGAAGCTACCGCGCCATGATCGCCCACCAGGACTACGTGCCTGGCCTCGGACTGGCCAAGGAGAGGCTGGACGTCCACGGGATCTACATCCCGGAGATGCGCGTGGACATCTCCTCCGAGGCCGCGCGGCTGAAGGCCGTCATGAACCGGCAGGACAACGTGAACATCTTCATCTCGGAGGGCGCCGGCGTCGACGAGATCATCACCGAGCTTACCGCCAAGGGGCTCGAGGTGCCGCGTGACGCCTTCGGCCACGTCAAGCTCGACGCCATCAATCCCGGCAAGTGGTTCGGCGACCAGTTCTCAAAGTACATCGGCGCCGAGAAGACGCTCGTGCAGAAGAGCGGCTATTTCGCCCGCGCGGCCGCGGCCAACCCCGAAGACCTGCGCCTCATCAAGGGCTGCACCGACCTCGCGGTCGAATGCGCGCTTCGCGGCGACGGCGGCGTGATCGGCCACGACGAGGACCGCGGCAACGTCCTGCGTGCGATCGAGTTTCCCCGCATCAAGGGCGGCAAACCGTTCGACATCGACACGCCGTGGTTCGGCGAGATGCTGGCCGCCATCGGCCAGCCGAAGGGCCTGAAGGCGCATGCGGCCCATTGAGTGGCGGCCGCCCGGGCTTGGACACCTCGGGCGGCGGCTGATTCCCATCGTCGAGGCGTCCTCGGGGGCCCACCGCACTTTCCTCTAGCAAGGGACGGTGCCTTGTTGCCACCTTCCGGGCGGCGGGTATTGAACTACCGCCCCCACCCATGCCAGCGATGCGCGCCGAGATAGGAACCCCCGCCCCGGAACCCACACCGGCTCGGGGATTCGATTGGACCGTGGCGTTGGCCGCAGCCGTTCTCGCGGCGGCCGCAATCGCGGCCTACAGCCGGACATTCTCCGTCCCCGCCCTGTTCGACGACGACGCGTCGATCGGCGGAAACGCGACGATCCGGCACCTGGGCACCGCATTCTGGCCGCCGGCCGACACGAGCGTCAGCGGCCGGCCCGTCCTGAACCTTTCATTTGCCGTCAACTATGCCTTGGGCGGGGCGTCCTTGTGGAGTTATCACGCCGTCAACCTGGCGATCCATGTGCTTGCCGGGCTCACCCTGTTTGGGGTCGTGCGGCGAACACTCGCGCCACGGAAGGGTCGGGATGCCACCGCAATCGCATTCTCGGCTGCCCTGATATGGATCGTGCACCCCCTTTTGACCGAATCGGTCACCTACACGATCCAGCGGGCGGAATCGCTCATGGGGCTTTTCTACCTGCTGACCCTCTATTGCTTCATTAGGGGTGCGGCGGCCGGCGGCCCCAAGGTCCGCCCTTGGTACATTCTCGCCGTGGCCGCCTGCCTTCTCGGCATGGGCACCAAGGAGGTGATGGCCTCCGCGCCGCTGGTCGTGCTTCTTTACGACCGCACGTTCCTTGCCGGCAGCCTGAGGGAGGCCCTGCGCCTGCGCCGGTGGGTGTACGCAGGGCTTGCCGCGACGTGGCTTGCTCTCGCCTTCCTTGTCGTTTCCACACATGGCCGGGCCGGGACCGCAGGGTTTGGCAGCGGCGTGCCTTGGGTGGGCTACGGGCTGACCCAATTGCCGGCGATCGCCGAATACCTTAGGCTGTGTTTTTGGCCTCACCCGCTTGTCTTTGACCGCGGCAGCGCCCTCGTGACTGATATCCCGAGGATCGCGGCGTGCGCGGCGCTCATCGGGGCCCTCGCCGCGGCGACGGCGCGGGCGCTGAAGAGTAAGCCCGCCATCGGATTCCTTGGGTTCAGCTTCTTCGCCATGCTCGCGCCCAGTTCCAGCATCGTGCCCGTGGCGACCGAGACGATGGCAGAGCACAGGATGTACCTGCCGCTCATACCCGTGGTCATTCTGGTGGTGATCGGGGCCTACCGATGGCTGGGGCGCTGGGCGCTCCCGTCGTGCGTCGCGGCGGCCGCCGCGCTCTCGTGGATCACCTGGCAGCGAAACGAGGCCTATCACAGCGGTGAGGCGATCTGGGCCGACACGGTGGCCAAGTGCCCGGGAAACGAGCGGGCTCAGAACAATCTGGGTTTTCTGCTCTCCAAGCTCCCCGGACGGATGGATGAGGCGACCTCGCACTACGAGGAGGCGCTGCGCCTGAAGCCCGGCTACGCCCAGGCGCACTACAATCTGGCCAGCGCCCTGTTGGCCACGCCCGGACGGATGGAGGACGCGATCGCCCACCTCGAGGAGGCCTTGCGCCTGAAGCCCGACCTGACCGAGGCGCATTACAACCTGGGCTGCGCCCTGGAGACGATTCCCGGCCGCACGAACGAGGCAATCGCCCATTATGAGGAGGCGTTGCGACAGAAGCCCGACTATGCCCTGGCGCACTACAACCTCGGCTGTCTCCTTCAGAAGCTGCCCGGCCGGATGGACGGGGCGATCGCCCAGTTCGAGCAGGCGCTGCGCGTGAGGCCCGACCTCGCCGAGGCCCATTACAATCTGGGCCGAGCGCTGGAGACGGTTCCCGGCCGACTGAGCGAAGCGGTCGCCCACTACGGGGAGGCGCTGCGCCTGAGGCCCGACTTCGCCGAGGCGCATTACAGCCTGGGCGTCGCCCTCCAGGAATCACCCGGCAGGATGCCCGAGGCGATCGCGCAATTCGAGGAGGCGTTGCGCCTGAAGCCCGACTTTGCCCAGGCCCACTTCAGCCTGGGCTTCGCCCTTGAGGCGGTTCCCGGCCGGCTGGATGAGGCGGTAGCCCAGTATCGGGAGGCCCTGCGCCTCAATCCCGGATCCGCCGAGGCGCACTATAATCTGGGCTGCGTCCTGCAGAAGCTGCCTGGCGGGACGGGCGAGGCGGTCTCCCATTATCAGGAGGCGTTGCACCTCAAGCCCGATTATGCCGAGGCGCATTGCAATCTTGGGAATGCCCTGAATTCGCTCGGCAGGACACGCGAGGCGGAAGCCGAATACCAGTCCGCGCTTCGCCTCATGCCGGAGAACGCCACCATCCATATTGACCTCGCCATGGTGCTTCTGAAGACACCGGGCCGAACGGGCGAGGCGGTCGCGCACCTCAGGGAGGCGATCCGGCTGCAGCCCGACGATGACCTTGCACGCCAGGTGCTTTCCCGGATTGCACCGCCGCAATGATGTACTTGCCGGTTCCTCGGGCGGCAGGAGCGGCGCAAGGGCATGGCCCGCATGGATCTATTCGACGGGCGCGTCGCCATGCGCGACAACACGTTGCTGGGGCCCATCGGCGAGCGATAGGGCGGACCTTGAGCCGGTTCTCGCTTCCATGCTGCCGGCAAGCTGCGGGAATGACGACCGCGTCACGCGGCGACGATCTTCAACAGGACGGAGTCCGCTCTCTTCACTGTCGAGATCTTGAGGTGAACCGTCTTCAGGCCGTCCTCGGTCATGATCTCCTGGTATGAATCCACGTCGATCAAGGCTTTCCCGGTCTCGTGCGTGGCCGTCACGGAGTTGCGAACAGCGCAGGCTTTGCAGTGAACGTGCCTGCCGCATCCTCCGGGATGCTTGGCGTAGATGCATTCCAGCACCTCTCCCGCCAGCTGGTCCCTCACCTCCTCCAGACCCTTTCGCACGAGCCTGAGCGCCTCGTGATTGGCCTCCAAGAGTTCCGTGCCGGGGCCCACCAGGATCACGGGAAACTCAAACCTGCCGACGAACTCCTTCATTGAAACCGGACCGGGGCTCCCGAGGAACCCGGCCTGGCACTTTGGGCACATCCCATGCGTTACGAAGGAGGGTCTGCTCGGCTTAAGAACCAGTCCGCACCACGCACAAATCGTCATGAGATAATGTCTCTCAAACCAGACATCCGACTCATCGTCAACTTTGCTTATTCCACCTATTAAATGAGCTCCATGTCAGGGGATTTGATGAGAATCTGCAGGGCATTGTGAGTGATCCGAACGATTGAGGCGGGCTTGCTGCCAACCCTTCCGCAGCCCATGCACCGCCCCTGCCATCGCCGCGGTCTGCTCGGTCCAGCGAACCGCCGACGGGCGGCCGCCTCGGATCAAACCTTGCCTCCGGCTTTTCTTCTCCAAGAGTTCCCCCCTGTACCCATGACCCGCGTGCTGCTTTCGGTGCCCCCGCACCTGAGAGATTTCATTCAGTCCCCCGCAGGCCGGAGGCTATGGAGCGGGCGCCTGGAGGAGCTCGCCGGAGGCGCCGTGTTTGTCGGCGCCGATCCGAGGTCGCGGCGCCTGGGATCGGGTGGCGGCACCATAAGCCTTCTTGTGCAGGCATGGCGCGAGGGCATCGGACGCCACCGCAGGCCCCTGTCCGAGTGGCTGAGGGGTGACCAGAAGCTCGTGCTGCACGGGGGCGGCGAGAGCCGCCGTCTGCCCGCGTACGCGTCCCTGGGGAAACTGTTCCTGCCGATGCCGGCGGTCGAGGGGCTCGCGCCCCGGCGATTCGACCAGATGCTCGCGGATTTCCAGATCCCCGCCTACCAGCAGGTGCTTCGTGAGGCGGGCGCAAAGGCCGCGGTCCTCGTCACGGCCGGCGATGTCTGGCTGGATTTTGACCCACTCCAGATCCCCGCTGCGACGTCGGATATCACCGGGATAGGCATGCGCGTCGCGCCTGAGATCGCCCGGAATTTTGGCGTCTATTTCGTGGCCAGGGACCAGGGGCCCGCTGAGGGGCGCGAGCGTCCGATTGCATTCTTCCTTCAGAAACCGGCAACGGAGGAGATCCACCGCCTGTCGGCCCGCTACGACTTCTTTGTCGATACGGGGATGTGGCTCCTGAGCATCGAGGCCCTGAGGTTAATGTTTCGGCGGTGCGGGTGGGACGAGGGGCGGGGACGCTTCGCGACAGAAGACGGCCATCCCGAGCACATGGACCTTTACACGGAGATCGGCTCGGCGCTCGGTCGCGAGACGCGCGCTCCGCTGCGCCTGCGCCGCCTGGGATGGTCCGCACTGAGCGCGGCGGTGATTCCCCTCGAGGACGCCCGGTTCTATCACCTGGGATCGAGCCGCCAGCTCTTCGAGTCCTTCGAGCACATCCAGCGCGGGAAATTCTCGCCGCTGAGGACGCTTTGCGCGGCGACGCCCCCGTCCGCCTTCACGAGCGCCTCGTCCCTTCCTGTCTGGCTGGACGGCGTGGGGGGAAGCCGCGCGATTCGACTCGACGGGTACAACATCGTCACCGGGCTTCCCGCAAAGGCACGCGTCCAAAGTCTCGGACAGGGCTGGTGCGTGGAGTGCGTTCCCGTCGGCGAGGGCAATTGGGTGCTTAGGCCGCATCACCTCGACGACACGCTGCGCGGGAAGGTGGGCGCGGGAGGCAGCATCTGCGGGTGCGACGCCCTCGACTGGCTCGCCGCACGCGGCCTATCCCAGCAGGCAGGAGAGGTCTTCGATCTGCCGATATACCCCGTCCTATCCGCCCACGAAATCGACCAGGATGCCCTGAACTGGTTCTTCGGACCGGATCCCGATCCTGCCGTCGGGGAGCTCTTCGCTCGGCGCCGCCGCCTTTCCGCAGCCCAGATCCCCGAGGCCGTGGACTTCGCGCGCTGCTTTTCCGACCGCCGCGCAGCCCACGCCGCATGCCTGCGCGCGGAGTTTGAGGCCTGCCTTTCCCGGGCCGACATGCGGGTCTTCACGCATGATTTTGCGGCGGTCGCGGCCCTCGCCCGGCGGGAGGCGCCCGCGCTCGGCCGGTGGCTGCGCGAGAATGGCCCGAGGATCCTTCCCACAATCAACAAGCCCGAGCATTCCTCCAGACTCATCATGCTGCTGGCGGCTTTGGAGACTGGCCGCAAGCGCACGGCGTTCGTCAGCTCCGGCTATGCGGTGCTTCAGGAGTCGGTCATTGCATCGGGCCGTCTTGAGAAGCCCCGCCCGCGCCTTGCGCTCAAGGATGACCAGATCGTATGGGCGCGCAGCCCCCTGCGCTTTGATCTGGCTGGAGGCTGGACTGACACCCCACCCTACTGCATCGAATTCGGCGGCTGCGTGCTGAACGTCGCCGTGCTCCTGAACGGCCAGCCTCCGATACAGGCGTTCGTCCGCCCCATCCCCCAGCTCAAGTTCAGGCTGCGGTCGATCGACCTGGGGTCGATGGAGGACATAGAGAGCTTTTCCAGCCTGGCGTCCTTTCGCGATGCACATTCAAGCTTCAGCCTGCCGAAGGCGGCGCTGGCGCTCGCCGGCTTTCTGCCCGGCTTCATCCCCGGAAGGCCGCCGCGCACGCTGCGCGAACTCCTCAGGAGATTCGGCGGAGGGTTGGAGATCTCCCTCTTGAGCGCCGTACCGAAGGGTTCGGGCCTGGGAACCTCGTCAATCCTGGGGGCAACACTCCTCGGGGCGCTGAACCGCGCGTGCGGGCTGGGATGGGACCACGTGGACCTCTACCAAAGGGTGCTATCGATTGAGCAGCTGCTCACGACCGGCGGAGGCTGGCAGGACCAGGCAGGGGCGCTTTTCGGAGGCATCAAGCTCATCCAGACGGAGCCGGGCCTCGTTCAGACGCCAAGCGTCCGCTACCTGCCGGAGAACCTGCTCGGCGATGCGTATGCCAACCAGACGTTGCTCCTCTACTACACGGGCGTCACGCGGCTGGCCAAGGGCATCCTCAAGGAGATCGTGCACGACATGTTCCTTGCCCGGTCGTCCACGATCAGGACGCTGGGCTTCATCCGCGCAAACGCCCATCACCTCCACCGCGCCCTTCAGGAAAGCGACCAGGCGGCGCTCCACCGCTGCATCGCGCGCTCGTGGGATCTCAACCGGCGCCTAGATGCGGGCACGACCACGCCTCAGATCAACCGCATCATACGGATGGCCGGCAACGATCTGGCGGCCTGCAAGCTCCTCGGGGCCGGCGGCGGAGGCTACATGCTCCTGTGCGCGAACTCGCCTGAAGGCGGCCGCAGGATTCGCGCGCGGCTGGAGGAACATCCCCTCAACACCCGTGCGCGCTTCATCGATTTCCGCGTGTCCAGCCGAGCGGTCGAGGTGACCGTAAGCTGAGCGCCTGAGGTGCCCGAGGCCAGCGCTGCCGATTCTGTTTGATAACCGCGGCGCGCGGCGCGATTCATCGGAAATGGTCACACCATCCGCAATCGGTGGGACGCCCGGGTTCGCGACCTCGGCGCGCCTGGGCGCGGCTCTTCTCCTCTGCTTCACGCTATCAACGCTGCGCTCGCAGGATTCACGAGCGGCGCTTTATCGCTACGACGCCAACGTCGCCCCCCGCTGGAGCACCCCCGAGGGGCGCAACGGCATGCTGGGTGGGGCGGCGACCGAGAACAGCGGAGCAAAGGGGCATCCGTTTGACTCAATAAAGGCCGGCGCCACATGCGTTCTGCTTGACGTCAAGGGCGCGGGACTGATCTCGCGGATCTGGCTGACCATCGCCGACCGCTCTCCCATAATGCTGCGGTCGCTCAAACTCGAAATGTTCTGGGACAACGAGAAGAGGCCGGCGGTCTCGGTGCCCCTGGGAGATTTCTTCGGCGTCGGCCTCGGGAGGACGGCCCGGTTCCACAACGCGCTGTTCGCCAACCCCGAGGGCAGGTCATTCATCTGCTTCATTCCGATGCCATTCCGCACCGCGGCGCGGATTCAGGTGACGAACGAATCGGGCAAGGACCTCACCCATATCTTTTTCGATGTCGATTTCCAGGAGACAAAGGGCTGGGACGACAGGAACCTGTATTTCCACGCCTACTGGAGCCGCGACCGTGGGACAAAGCTCGCCCGGGATTTTGAGCTGCTGCCAAGGGTGGAGGGCAAGGGTCGGTTCCTGGGCGTGAACGTGGGCGTGAATGCCAACCCGGCCTATGGAAACACCTGGTGGGGCGAGGGTGAGGTTGAAGTCTTCCTGAACAACGACGGCGGGCACCCCACATTCGCCGGAACGGGCACCGAGGACTACATCGGCACAGGCTGGGGTGAGGGCGAATTCTACAACGATTACGCGGGATGCCTGCTGGCCGATGAGAAACACCTGCAGTGGGCCTTCTACCGTTTCCAGATTCCGGACCCGGTCTTCTTCGACACCGGCTGCAGGGTCACCCTTCAGCAGATTGGGGGAGGCCCAAGGGCAACGGTCGCGGCCCTCCAACGCGCCAATGTTCCGCTTATCCCGGTAAGCATCGACAGCGATGGGAAGCTTATGAAACTCTACAACCCCGGTGTCGTTGCCCGGGCGGAAGATCCCACGCTGCCCGAGGGGTGGATGAATTTCTACAGGTCGGACGACCTCTCGGCTACGGCCTACTTCTACCTGGATTCGCCTTCCAATCGTCTGCCGACATTGCAAGGCGTCTCCGACCGGGTGGATGCGATGAAATAGGGAGGATTCTCCTTGGTACGGGCCGCCCGCGACTTCATTTCACCCTATGGTTGAAAGTATCCAATATGGAAACGCCGTCGTCTGGGAATGCGGGTGCGTGCAACCATCCGCAGCGAACAAGGAGATGACCCAAAACGATGGTATCACTGCTACATGTTCTACAATAATGACATGTGGTTCAGCTTTGCCGTTTGGCACGTCGGATGCAAAAAGAAGGTGGCGATCACCCGTGCCTTCCACCACGCCATGAAGTCATTCGTGAGAAGCCTCCGCTTCAAACCCGCGCTCGCGCATGGTGAGCCGGTCGAAGGGGTCGCAGCGCTCAATCTTAGCAAACTGCAGATCTAAGGTTGGCTGCTCCCATCACGTTGCGCGGGACAGACACATCCAAGAATCTAACAATGAATCGCCCGATCGTCCTAATCCTTGCGCTTTGCCTCGCATTGACAGGGTGCATTGAGCCCGACCCATTCTCCGTCGAGGCGCGATCGCATCTGGACACGCGCAGGGAGGCTAACGGACGCGTTACCGTACTCGACACCGGCGGAAACTGGCGGTTTCTTTCATCGGCAATCGGCGCCGAGGTGAAGCGCGAGGCGCAGGGGTTGCCGCCACCCGGCGCCACCGGTTCTTGGTCGGATTATTGGAGAGCAGGCTTCTCGGAACTCCGGGCGAACCAGGAACACCCCGAGAAGTATTTTGCATTGGTCCTGGACCTTCGCCGTCACTCCAGCCTGCCGGACCTTCCCAAGGAGTCGATCCAACCTTGAGCGGCCGGCCCAGGCGGCCGTTCGGTTCCGCTCAAGCCGGAGGTGCTGGCTTTGCCACGTCCTTCGGCGCAATGCCGTCGGTGCTTTCCGCTATGGCGTCAAAAGTATCAGAAAGCATCTGCAGGACCTTGCCTCGCGGGAGGTGCTTCAGCACGTATGCATCGGCGCCGAGGTCATGGGCCTGCACCAGCGTCTCGGGCTTGCTCTCCACGGAAATGACGATGACGTGCAGGCTTGGATTGGCCGCCTTGAGCTTCGCAAGCAGCTCCAACCCGCCGATATTCGGAAGATTGATATCCAGAAGCACGACATCGGGCTTGTGTTCGGCAGCAAGCTCAAGCGCCGTATGCCCCTCGGCTGCATCCCAAACCGTGCCAACGCCCAGCTGCTTGAGGAGAATCTTAAGGTAGACGTGGACGTGGGGCTCATCATCGACGATGAGTGCTGTTGCAGGTCGCGACACGGCCCGAGACTACTGGTAGCCTAGAGTTTTTTTGCAAGCTTGGACCGATGCCAACAGCGCAGCTCGCCCGTCCAAACCGAATACCTTGGCAGGTGTCAGTTTGCGGCCCATTCAAGGGTTTGTGCGATTGGCATGAAGCTCAAGACGTTCCAGATATATAGACCAAAGCATCCGAACAGTCGCCCACCTGTTTGATATTGCGTTTCGCATGGTCCGGAAATCTTTCTAAAGATCGCATGACGTATCTGGAGCCAACCGTTCCGGGGGTCCACCTAAGCGATCGACGGAGTGGAGGTTTGGCGCTGCTCCCATCGGAGCTGGCGACAATAGCGATCGGCCTGTACGTGTTCGTGCGGTTCAACGGGACGGGGACGGTGACGAGCCTGCTTCAGATTGAGGCGATCACCATTTGGACAGCGGCCACAGTCGCCGGGGCGACCGTGGCCGCGCTCCGCAGCGCGCTCGGGCTTCAGCGCTACCTCATCCGTGGTCTCGCCCTATGTGCATTTGTCGTGCTCGTGCGTTTTCAATGCTCGGGACTGGGTTGGTCGCATGCGATCGCCATTGTTATCGGGCTTGGGACCGCACTGACAGGGACACGTTGGCTGCTTTGCCGAGCGGCGGCTGGCAGCCAGATCGGATGGGCAGACGGCTGGAGGGGCGCCTGCCTTCAAGGAGTTGCGATCTACGCGCTGCAGCCCTACGTCGTCAGCACTCCGGTAGGGGCGGGCGACGCGTATCACTATTCGCTGATGCTTTCCGACGCTGTGGGCCAAATACGCTCCGGAGTATTCCCCTTATTCGTCGGCCAGACTCCGTATGCCTTCAACGGGAACATTCACTCGCTGCGAACGGCACCGCTGTTTGAATATCTTGGAGCGGGATTTGACCTCCTCACCCTCCGTACGCTTCCGGTTTGCGGGTTGCAGAATCTAATCCTTCTCACGAGCGCGGGTCTGGGCGCCGTCGGGGGTTACGCCGCGTTGCGCCGATATGCTCCTGAGATGCCGTGGGTGGCCGCGGGTCTTGCCTCGCTCTACGTGCTATGTCCGGGTGTCCTAGCCCCGCTTTACGAGGGCGACATGATCGCGACCTTTCTCACGGTTCCGGCAATTCCATGGCTTGTGTTGGGCATCGCGAAGGCAACTGATGAGCCCGAGAAATGGGAACCCTGGCTCATAACGGCCACTGCATTGGCAGCGCTTTGGTGGGCCCACCCTCCGGTTGCATTCTGGGCAAGCCTCCTCGTTCTCGGCGCATGGCTGATCATCCTAATCAGCACCGAATGGAATTGGCGAAACGCGCTGCGAATGTCGGTCGCGACGGCGCTTTTCGCGTTGCTCGCAGGATACGTCTTTGAGTCGGTTCACTCACTTCAGCTGCGCGCTCCGAACGTCATTGCGGCCCAGGAAGTGGCGGGCGTGATGCAGAGCGCCGCCGACGGCTGGGGACCCTCGCTTCGGCCAATTTCAGGCATCTTTATTGGGGACCTCCAGCTGGGCTACGCCTTGATGGCCGGTGTGCTGGTTGGCTGTCTGGCCCTCAGATCCCGTCGCTCCGCAGGAACACTGCTGGCAGGGCTCGCGGCCTTCTTTGTTCTATTATGGCCGATTCCCTTCGTAACCGCCCGGCTTTGGTCTTGGGCGCCCATTTCTGTGCTTACGGTGACGAATCGCTGGCCCATGCAGCGCCTGTATGTGATTTTGGCGGGATTGGCCGTCTTCCTGGCTTCGGCAGGCCTCGCGCGTATTTCACGAAAAGGGATCGCAGCGCGCCTGCTCTTGGGAATCGGCCTTGTGATTGCCATAGGCTGGAGCGCACGAGAGGCCTACAAATTTGTGCTGCATGGCCGTATCGTAACAAGCTCGCGCGAGGACTCAGAGCGAACACACCGGACACAGAACCTGACGCTCACCACCTCCTCCTATCTCATATTCAATCTTCTCCCGACCTATTTCTCAAATGGCGTGATGGAGCCTTTCCTTGAAACTCGCCTGCGTGATCCGCAGACATTCGAAGTGACGGCCGATGGATCCACGCCCGTTGCCGGGCAGCAGCGCGGAACAATGGCGAGCTTCGAACTGAAGACGTCGAAGGCCACCACCATACTCTCTCCCAATATCCGGCTCATGCCGGGGCATACGTCGCTTCTGCATTTCGATTTTCTAGGGCGGAAGCCTGAAGGCAGCCTAACAGTCACGGGTGCTTCAGTATGGCGCCTATACACCCTGCCCTCTTCAGGGATGGAGAGTTCATTCGGGGCAGGGCCGTCGAATGGCAGAGTCATTGCGATTACCAACGACAAATCGACACCTGAGGATTTGACGCTCTACTTCTATCCAAGGCATCCCGAGGCGGAGTCCGCGGGCCCATTCGCACGAGTGACGATCGAATGGCTTGACGCCCAGGAGAGGGCGATTCGGCTGTGTTCGCTAGTGCCTTTCGTGGTCGAAGTGCGATCCGAGCGCCCTGCGGTCCTCGAAACCCCGAAACTCTTTGTCCCGGGGTATCGCGCGACGGTCAATGGGGATTCGACCTTGGTCGTGCAAACTGGCGAGGGCCTGGTGGGAGTGTCAGTGCCCGCGGGGCGAAGCCTTGTGCGCGTTGACTATCCCGGAAGCATTTGGCTCAAACTCACCTTCTACGCGAGCTCGCTCGGGTGGATTTGTTCTTTTGCCGCAATCGTCTATCGGCCATCGCGCGATAGAATGTGCGACCTGCGTCGCAAGGCTACTGCTTGTGAGGCGTGGCTGTTGTCAGCCCTTCAGCGCTGGGGATCCCCGGCCTTAGCCGTGCTCGCACTGACTCTTGCCGGGCTTTTCGTATGGCAGCGAGTGCTTTCGCGGGCCCCAGGCTCCCTCCGCCTCGTGCTGACAATGCCTTTGCTTAGACCAGGAATCGCAGAGCCGCTTCTCACCACCGGCCACACCGGCGCCGGGGACGTCATATATTTGAAATACACCGGAGAGGGGCATTTTTGCATAGGGCATGACAAATGGAGCTACGGCGGGGCCGTCTCTGCTCCGTTCTTCGTGGATGCGACGCGGCCACAAACCGTGGAGATTGCAATGGCATCACTGGGAACTGGTCACGGAGTCCACGTATGGTGGAACGGACGGGAAGTCATTGACGAGACCGTCGATTCGTATGGACCGGTTCCTTCATCCCAAGTGGACATCGGAGCAAACAGGATCGGAAGCACGACCTGTGGTACCTTATTCACCGGTCGGATCCTAGAAGCGAAACGCTCAACATCGTCTCCAGCCGCGGCGTCCGATCCGCGCGAATTGCAGCGGTGATCCGCCTTTCATGCTACCTGGAATGTTTCCCTGATCGTCCCCCGCGTCCATTCGCCGTCACGAGTTTGATTGCTCCTTGTGCGCAGCCGCCGCGACCTTCTCGCCCGAGAACGTTTTCGGACGCCTGACGGTGGACGTGCAGGAGGCGCTGCGCGAGATCGAAGACCTCTGCGCCTCCAGTCATTGGCGGTAGTGGTCCGACTTGCAGGGCTCCAAGACGGGAACTCCGAGGTACTTGGCCTGCTTTTCGGCCAGGCGAGTCAGCTTGACGCCGATCCTCTCCAGGTGCAGCCGTGCCACTTCCGAATCGGCCCGGTCGTACGGCGGATGGCGACCCATTGCTCGGGTCAGAGTGCCCGATTGAGTCGATCAACGAGTGTCTTCAATCGTGGGCTATGCTCACCTGAGCTCGCATCGGCCGGGGTTGAAGAAGGTGTACTTCTGGCTCGCAAAGGCGCCGCATCACGCCCTCCAATCGACGCTTCGCTCCTTGGACAACATCTTCCAAGCCTTCATCAAGGTTGCATTGCTATCGACCTTCATGGTCTCGATTTCCTGCGGGGCCGCGGAAGGCCGCGATACCTCAATAATCAACGTCAGCAGCAACGGTCGGTATTTCGTGGACCAGAATGGCAAGCCGCTCTTCTGGCAGGGAGACACGGAATGGGAGCTCTTTCATCTCTTCACAGCACAGGACGCGGAGACGATGCTCCAGAAACGACGCTCCCAGGGATTCAACGTCGTGCAGGTCATGGCCACCGGGATATACTTCGCCGAATGGGAAGCCACGAAGGGCCTGAAGCCCTGGAAGGCGGCGCCAGCCTGGCTCGACGACAATCCGCTGACTCCCAATGAGAAATACTTCAAGCGGGTGGATGAGGTCGTCGCGATGGCGGCAAGACACAATATGGTCCTCGTGATCGGCGTGTACCACGCGGCAGACCAGGAAAAGGGACGGATAACCCTTCAGAATGCAAGGCCATGGGCCAGATGGCTGGCCCAACGCTACAAGCACGCAAAGAACGTCGTCTGGGACATGTACCCGCACGCGGCCCCAGAATCCGAGGCGGTGATCCACGCCATTGTGCAGGGCCTGCTCGACGGCGACGGAGGCGCCCATCTGATCACCATGCACCCGGACCCGGGCCCCAAGTCATCCAGCTTCATGCACACCGAGCCGTGGCTTTCTTTCAACACCATCCAGACTTGGAGCACCGACCTCGCGAACTATGACATGGTGGCGGCCGATTACAAAAAGGCACCCGCAAAGCCGGTGGTCAGTGGCGAGGCCCGGTACGAGCAAGAGGACGGCACGACACCCCTCCAGTGCCGCCGCGTTGGGTACTGGGCGTGCCTCGCAGGAGGGTTCTATTCGTTTGGGCACGGAGACAACTGGATGTCACCGCCCACCTGGAAAAGATGGTGGGATACTCCCGGCGCCTCGCAGATGAAGGTGCTCGGCGACGTCTTCAGGTCTATTGAGTGGTGGAAGCTCGTGCCGGACCGGACGATCATTATAAGCGGGAACGAGGGTGATGTCGCGGCGCGGTCGGAAGGCGGAGACTGGATCCTGGCATACCTTACCGGCGACGGCCAGATAACCCTCGACCTGCATGGGATCAGCGCCTCCCACTCAGCCGCGGGCTGGTGGATAGATCCCCTGACCG
>CAZHPC010000020.1:0-36124 GCA_964534685.1 uncultured Opitutaceae bacterium | reverse complement strand
ACGGGGAGGTGAGGGAGCTCGAGCTGACGGCCAGGGACGCGATCATCCACCGGCGAATCGAGAAGAAGGACGAGTACGCGGTCATCGAGTGGAATGCGGGGACCCTGTCCGTGCGCTCGTCCACGACCGACCGAGAAATCGCCCATGCCCTTGCGGTGGCGGGACTTCACGAGATTGAGGAGCTCGTGGCGGACGAGATCTCGCCCTTGCCGGCGGAGAACGCCCCGGAGGGCGAGGAGGCCCCGAACGGAGATTCAGCCAACGGCGGCAACGGCAAGGCCCCCGCGTCGGCCAACGGAGGGGGCGCCGTGCCCGCCTCCCGCCTGAACGGCCCATCCCGGCCGCTTGTCCTCGTCTTCAAGATCAAGGCCTCCGGCCTCGCGTTCCAGGCCTACTGGGCCGAGGCGGACAAGAAGACCCGCAGTCCCGCGCTCGGGCCCGACACGCGGGCTGCGACCAACGGCAACGGTCACGTCTCATCGGGCGAGCGCGCAAAACTGATCGGCCTGGCCGCCTACGCGCGCAAGGCGCACTTCCAGTACAACCAGGACACCGGGGCGTACCTCATGGAGTCGCTGGTCGAGATCCCGAACTTCCTCAAGGTGACGCTGCCGCTCTGGAGACGCGTGTTCTCCATCGAGCTTGATGACAAGGCGGCGAACCTGCTCAAGGGGACCCGCAGCGTCGAGATCGAGGCCGTCGCCGAGAGGGTGGCGGGCGACGCCGGGCTCAATCTGCGGTGGATCTTCCGGGCCGGCGAGCGGATGCTGACGGAAGGCGAGGTCTCGGCGCTCCTCAAGCGCGGGGGCCAGCCGGTCATCCTGCCGAACCTAGGGATCGTCGCGCTTTCCACCGAGAAGTGGGAGTCCTACAGCTCGTGGCGCCGCAACATCGAGGAGACGCAGGCGGGCGGCGGATCGCTCCTGCAGTACCTCGTGTTCTCGCTCTTCAACGACGCGCGCCTTAAGCTCACGCTTTCGCCCGAGATGGAGGCCTGGCGCCAGCGCGTCCTGGCGGCGCCCGACTCGCCACCGGCGCTTGCGTCGATCCTCAGGCCCTACCAGAGGCGCGGCGTCGAGTGGATGCATCACCTGTGTGAGGTCGACTGCCATGGGCTCCTCGCCGACGAGATGGGCCTCGGAAAGACCCTGCAGGTCCTGTCCCTGCTGGCGGCGAGGCCCGCGACGGGGCGCCCGGGCCTGATCGTGTGCCCGGCGAGCGTCGTGCCGGTCTGGCGCGAGGAGATCAACAAGTTCTTCCCCGGGATGACGGTGGACGTCCTCAAGACGGGCAACGACTTCTCGTCGCGGAAGGATCCGGTCCTCTGGCTGTGCAGCTACACGCAGCTCAGGAAGCACCGCGCGCTGCTCGACGATGTCGAGTTTGGCTACGCCGTCCTGGACGAGGGCCAGTTCATCAAGAACCCCGACGCCAAGGTGACCCAGACGTGCTTCGCCGTGCGCGCGAGGCACCGGGTCGTCCTCACGGGCACGCCGCTCGAGAACCGCCAGCTCGACCTCTGGAGCATCTTCCGGTTCCTGCTGCCGGGGCTCCTCGGCTCGCGCTCGTCGTTCGAGTCGGCGCTCAGCGCCGACCGCGAGGGGACGCTCGCTAGGCTTAGGGCGCAGCTGGCGCCGTTCATCCTCAGGCGCACGAAGAAGGAGGTGGCGCAGGAGCTGCCCCCGAAGGTCGAGATGGACCTCATCTGCCCGCTCACCGACGTGCAGCGCGCCGAGTACGCAAGGATCTGCACGGAGGGGCTCGAGCGGCTGGGCGACGACGTCGGGTCGGCCATGCGCGAGAAGTCCTTCGGCTTCCTCGCGCTCCTCACAAGGCTGCGCCAGACCTGCTGCGATCCCGACATGCTTCCCTGGCTCAAGGCGCCGCTTTCGGATTCGGGCAAGATCAACCTGCTTGTGGAGAAGCTGGCCGAGATCGTCGGCAGCGGCCACAAGGTCGTCATCTTCTCGCAGTTCGTGATGCTGCTCGACCGCGTGCGCGCCGCGCTCGTCCAGAACTTCCCGGACCTGCCGAGGTTCGAGCTGACCGGCATGACGCTGGACCGCCTGAAGCCCGTCCAGGCGTTCCAGGGCGCCCCAGGTGCCGCGGCCATGCTCGTTTCGCTAAAGGCCGCCGGAACGGGAATCACGCTTCACGCGGCCGACTACGTCTTCCTGCTCGACCCGTGGTGGAACCCGGCGGTGGAGGCTCAGGCCGTCGACCGCGTCCACAGGATAGGCCAGACCAACACGGTCTTTGTCTACCGCATGGTGACCGCCGGCACGGTCGAGGAGCGCATCCAGGCCCTCAAGGCTTCCAAGAGGGACCTGTTCGACCGCCTGGTCGGAGGGCTCGACGGTGACTTCGACCTGAGCCAGCACTTCTCATCGATGAAGAGCCTGGTCCAGCTTACCGCGCTGCCGGAGCAGGAGGTGCCGGAGCGGTGGACCGAGGTGTCCGGCCCGAATGGCGTCAACGGCAACGCCGAGGCGCCGGTCGCCCCGCCTCAGGGCGGCGAGCAGGGCCAGGGGTAGGGTGAGCATCCCGGCCGCCCTTGCGGGCGCCGGCATCCTAAGGTGCCCAAGGGCGGCTGGCGACGCGGCAAGGGCGCCCGCCGCCAGGAGTGCCCGAGCGACGGCTGCGGGCTTCACGCCTCAGCCTCAACCTTTCGGCCCGTGCGCCGCGCCTGCGGCCTTCTCCCGTCGGATCCGGCGGACAGACCGGCCTGGGCCTCGGCCGCCTGCCCAGGCTCCGTCCCGCACTCCGGACGCCTGATCCTTAGGAACTGGACGTTCTCGGCGACGACCTTCAGGCGGGAGCGCTTGGCGCCGCTGCGCCTGTCCTGCCACTGGTCGAGCTCCATGCGGCCCTCCACGAGGACCATCGACCCGGGCGTGAGAAAATGCGCGCACGCCTCCCCGGAGGGCCCCCACACCTCGATGTCGTTGACGAAGGTGGTGTGGCTCCTTCTCTCCCCGCTCTCGCCGCGGGAATCGCGGTTGATCGCCACGTTCAGGAGGCAGAGGGCCTGCTTGTCCCCGGTCGGTCGCAAGCGCAGCTCCGGGGCTTTCGTGAGGTTTCCAACAAAGAAGTAGCGGTTGAGGTAGGGCATGGGGCGTTGTGTCTGCTTGCCTGATTAGACATGTCAAACTAATTAGTTAGCGTCCTGGCCGTGCGGCTTCGCGGGCTCCTGCCTGCCCGGCGTCTGGGACGCGCGGCCCTGGGCCTCGAGCTCGCGAATGCGGGCCTGCGCGGCGGAGAGCAGCTCGGCGAGCTTACGCGACTGAGCTTGGAGCTCCATCGCCTGCTCCGAGAGCTCGCGGCTGCGCCGCATGACGTCTTCGAGCGCATTGTCCATCCGCGCGGAGCTCTCGCGGTTCGCTGCGACCTCGGCCGCGAGCTCCTGCGGGAGCAGGCCGGGCTGGTAGGCGAGCTCGCCTCGGGCGATCTCCCCGGCCACCACGCGCATCGTGGCGGGCGCCTGCAGGAGCGGCTGCGGATCGGTCTCCCGGACGAGCTCGAGGTGGCCGTCGAGGAGCATGAGCCGGTACGTGGCGGGCAGCGCGATCCTGTCGGGCAGGCGGATCGGCCCGGCACCCGCGACGTGGGCCTCGGGCTGGGATGCCGTCGCAAGGAGCGCCGCGTCGACCTCGGTGCTGGGCGCGCCGACCTTTGCCGCGCCTGGCGACGCCTGGGGCCGGCCGTGCGAGGCGCAGCCTCCGTCGACGGCCAGGGCGGCGGCCAGAAGCATGATCCTGATTCTCATCGGGTCGGGCGCCTTTCCGCGGGGTACTTAAGCCCGACCTGCGCCGCCCGGGGGTCTATCGTCTGCTCGACGAACAGGTAGAATTCCTTTCCTGCCGGAACGCGGACGTAGACGCCCCGCTTTGAGATTTCCTCGCGGATCTGCGCAGCCACCTGGTTCATTGCGTCCGCGGCGCCGGCGCCGAGGGAGCCCGCGAGCGCGTTGCCGAGGGTCGGGGCGATCTGGGTCGCCCCCAGGAGTCCCGGCACGCCCGGCGCGGGTTCCTGGCGCTGGGCGACCGCGCTGATGCCCTGCGCCATGCCGCTGACGGCCGCGGACGCGAAGAGCTTGATCTCCTTGTTGTCGAGCGTCGACAGGGTGTAGCCGACTAGGCCGTCCGCGCCGTCGTCGATGCCCCAGGATCGCACGGCCCCCCGTCCTGAAACGGCGATCTCGCGGCGGTCGACGGCGCGGGCCTTCAGCACGAGCTCGCGCCCGTTTCCGTCGTCGCGCGGGCCCGGCAGGACGAGGGTCCATTCCCCCGTGTCCAGGAGGCGCCCCACGCCGGCCGCGTCGAGCACCGGCTCCGGCCTTGCGTATCCGAACACCTCGGTTCCGGCGGGAATGATCACCTGCCCGTCCCAGTCGAGGTCCTGGGTCACGATTCCGACGATCGGCTCCGCCCGGGCGGTGACGCTGTCGAGGGTGTCGACGAGCTGGCATTTTATCAGGCGCCCGAAAGGGGCGAATTCATCCCAGACAGCCGGAGGCGGCTCCGTGCGGGGCGGGACGGCCGCGGGCGCTGCCTCCGGCGCCGCCCTGGGATCGGGAGGCATCCGGAAGATCTCGGGCAGCGTCTTCTTCTCGTCCCTGCGCCTGTTCGAGGGGCCGCCCGGCGGCTGGTCCGGCGGGGCGTCCCCCTTCGGCCCCGCAGATTCGGCGACGTTCTCGACCGGCTTGGGTCTCACGACCTCCCTGCGATAGCCGCTGGCGACGGCGGGCGCCTCGCGATCGGCGTCCGCCTGGGTCAGTTCCTCGGGTGAAAGGCGCGTGGGCAGCTTCTGGGCCTGCGGCTCGTGGCTTGCGGGCGCCGCGCCTCGGCGCCCGTTCCAAGCCCACACGGCGATCGCCAGGGCGACGGAGCCCAGCAGGAGCATCCTCACCCTCAGGGTGACGCGGCTCCAGCCCGGCGTATCTGAATGGGTGTCCGTCATCGTGGGCTGAAACCGTCAAGCGGCATCCGCATGACGGGGCGCGGGTTGGCGGAACCGGCCAGGAGCGCGCTGATCTCGAAGTCGTTGTCGGGAAGAAGCCGCGTCGGAGCGCCGTCGGGGCCGCGCGCAAGCACCAGGAAAACGGCCCCGGTGGCCCCGGGTTCCAGCTCTGCCCCGAAGTCCGCGGTCCGAACCGGGTAGACCCTGTCTCCCACGCGCACCACCCAGCTGGCGGGGTCGAACAGGAGACGCCGCGACGTTTCGTTGCCGACGCTGGCGCAGATGGCCAGCGTGTCGGTCGTCGAGTCCCTCACGGCGAACCTGGCCGTGATCGTGAAATCCCCGAAGCTGCGTGGGGCCGCGTCGAGCCTCCTGAGCGCCAGGGCCGGATTGGCGGCGGCGATGTCGCCGGCGCCCTCCGAGGTCGTGTTGAGCATCAACCGGAGGGTGCGGACAAGGCCGATCTCGGATTCCGGGCTTGGCTCGCGAAGGCGCGTGCGGGGCGGCCGATCGGCGAGGGACACCGAGGGTCGCGGCGTGCCGGAGGGCCTGGGAGCTACGAACACGGCCTTTCGCCACGCGAGGCCTGCCGGGGCCGGGACGAACTCAATCGGGACGCCGCGCGTGGCTCCGCCGGGCTGCGCCAGGACGACGTCCAGGATGCGGTGCGCGCCGGCCGCGACAGGCGTCACAAAGACGCGCGCCCTTCCGTGGATGGCCTCAATCACAAAGTCCCCGGCGAATCTCTCGGGGTCGGGCGTGAAGCCGCGGCCCGCCCAGTCCTCGAGGGGCCAGGGAAAGTCGATCTCCACGGTGTTCTCGGGCTCGGTGGGCACCAGAACCGGCTGGCGCTCGTCGGTCTCGGGCGGTAGCGCGATCCTGACAATGCTGGGCGGCCCGGGATCCTCGGCCGCTCCCAGGCGCACGCACGCGGCGGCCGAGGCAATGACGAAGAGGGGCAAGGGTTTCACTGCGCCCCGGCCTCCCGTGACCAGCGGACCGACGCCCGGTGCCGGACGACGACGAAGGGGTAGCGGCCCTGCTGCATGGCGTCCTCCTGGGGGGCGAGTTCGACGACCAGGTGGAACTCACCCGGGGGCGGCTGGTAGGAAAGGCCCTCGACCGCGCCCGAGCGCACGATGAAGCCGCGCACCCGGTAGCGGGGCGTGGCCCCCTCGTCGAGCACGTCGATCGCCTCGACCTCCGGGTGGTCGTAAAGGTTCCTGAGCCTGCGCTCCGGCAGCTGTTCGCGGACATCGCCCTCAAGCGTCTTCCAGCTGTCGGCGACGAAGATTCTCCGGGCGACCTCGGGGTAGGAGAGGCCCGATGGATTGCGGGTGAAGCAGGCCTGCGCAGCCTGGAGCAGGATCTCGCGGAAGAGGGCGCTCCGGGCGTCGGCAGGCTTTACCGGCCCGTAATGGATGGTTCCCGCCCCGTCCACGGAGTACGCCCAGACCCCCTCCCTGAGGTTCGCGGTGCCGCGCTCGAGCAGCCAGAGGCAGGCGAGCGGCGAGGCCGTAGCGACGACCATGCAGAGGACCTTCACCTGGTGTTCCGCCACCCAGCGCTGCGCGGGCGTGAACGGCGACCTGGGCGCATTGGCCCCGCGCGGACCGGCGTTCGCCGGCCGGCGCGGAAGCTCCGGTTCGTCGGTTTCGCCAGGGCTCATCGGACGCGCACAAGAGCACGCCCGACAATCTTAGACAAGTCAAACTTTCTGTGTTATCGCAGCCGTCTACCGGCGGGTGCGGCGGCCGGCACCGCCCCCTTTCCCGACTCGACCCAGTGCTCCGCCCTCCGCAGGGCCGCGTCCGCCCTGCCGCCGAGCTCGACGAGGCCCGAGGTGGTATCGTCCTTGGCCACGGCGTTCAGGTAGTACCGGGTCGTGCCGGCGGCCTCCCCGGGCAGCGGGGGAGGGGGAAGCTTGCGTATCGTCCCCAGGTAGCGGAGGCCGAGCCTCTGGGAGCGGCTCCGCGCGAGGGAGGTGAAGAACCGGTCGAACACGGCCTGTCGTTGGCTGGGTGTCATAGGGAGATTCTGGAAATCCTGAAGAGAAAGCGGTTGCTAAACGTGTCCAATCAGGCTATCTAAGTTTTCACTCGTTTTCAACCACCTTATACCCTAATCGATCTCATTAAAACATCATGAGTGACAAGACCAAAGTGAGCGACACGCCCCCGAGGGGCCTGTCCGCGACGGTGGCCGCCGCCCGCGCGATGTCGGAGCCCGATGTGGTCGATTTCCTGCCGCTGCCCGTGTATCCGCTTCTGGGCGTCCAGGTCCACTGCGTCAGATGGCAGAAGATTGTCCAGGGAATGAAGAGGAAAGGGGTGGTCGTGAGGGTACACCGCGAGAGCGACCGGGGCGGCCTTTTCAAGGCCGCGTCGCGCCTCGACGTGAAGCTCACGAGCCGGCGGTGCTCGGGAGGCCCCGGTCAGGACCCGAGCTGGCTCGTCAGGATCCGCTCGGCGGGCGGAAGAAACGTGGCGGATCTCGACGCCGCAGACCCCACCGCGTCCGACCGCGGGCGCTACAGGGCGCTGGGTCTCCTTGTCCTCCAGCGCGGCTCGCTTCCCCTGAGGCGCCACGACATGGCCGTCGCGCTACACCGCTCGCTGCGTGAGTTCATCCGCGATAACCAGCTCGCCGGGCGCCGGCAGCGCAATGCCGTCGTCGTCACTCCGGGGAGCTCCGGCGAATTCGTCGTCTCGGTGGCGCCGAACATCCGCTCCGCGTACGCGGAGCGCGAAAAAAACAGGACGCCCGCCGCTTGACGCGCGGAGCCCCGTGGTCCAACAACCCGGGGACATGCCGCAGTCACCGAAGCCAGCCGTGCACCTCGCCGTCCTCCGCGGACTGCGCGAGCACCTTGGGCGCACGGTTCTTGGCCAGGACGAGGCGCTCGCGGGCCTTTCCGACGCGCTCCTGGCCGGCGAGATGGGCCACACCCCCGGAGGCAGGCCCAGGAGCCTCGTCCTTGTCCTCGGCCCCACGGGCACGGGCAAGACGTCCGCGGTCGCTGCCGCCAGCCGCCATCTCTTCGGGACCGAGGCGATGGCGCGGGTGGACTGCGCCGAGTTCTCGTCACCCGAGCGCGTGCCCCTGCTTCTGGGGACCCGGGCGAATGAGCGCGGGATCCTGGGCGCGAAGATCGAGCGCATGAGGGCATCCGGCGGCCGCATCCTCCTGCTGGACGAGATCGAGAAGGCGGATCCCCGGGTCTGCGATTACCTCCTCGGGATTGAGGAGGCCGCGGTCACGCTCGCAAGCGGGGAGACGCTCGACCTGTCCGGCATCCATGTGATCGCCACCTCCAACGTCGGCTCCGCGGGCGTCATCGAGATGGAGGGTGTCGCGCGCGCGTCGGTCCGCCGCTACGTGGAGCAGGAGGCTGCCGCCCACTTCCGGCCGGAGGTGCTGGCCCGTTTCACGTCGGTCATTGTCTTCGGCCACCTGACCCGCGAGGTTCAGCTCCAGGTGTGCCGCAACATGCTGGAGCGGGAGGTCGCGTTTCAGTCGGAGGCGCTCTCGCGGCGCTTCGGGCACCCGCACAGGGTCCGCGCCGCGGCGGATGTCTGCAGGCGGCTCGTGAGCGAGGGATGGCACCGCCGGCTCGGGGCGCGGCCCATGCGCAACGTGGTCGAGCGCCGGGTCCGGGCGGCGCTCGTGGACTCGCAGCTGCGCGGGGTGCTCGGGCCCGGCGTGCCTGAGTCGGCCCTCGTCGCCGCCGACGGCGGCGGGATTCGTGCGGCGATCGTGCGGGCCCCGATCACGCTCTGACCCCGGGGGGCCCCGCCTCGGGCCGCTAGCGCATCCACAGCGTCTTTGCGTTGACGAATTCCCTGATGCCCTGGGGGCCCAGCTCGCGCCCGTGCCCGCTCTGCTTGACCCCCCCGAAGGGCAGCGACGGGTCCGAGCGGACGAAATCATTCGCGAACACGGCTCCAGCCTCGAGGCGCGCGGCGACCCTTTCGGCGGCCTTCCGGCTGCGCGTGAACACGGCCGCGCCGAGACCGAAAGGCGAGTCGTTGGCCACCCGCACCGCCTCCGCCTCGTCGCGCACCGGTATGATGGCACCGACCGGCCCGAAAAGCTCCTCGGCGTAGGCGGGCATTCCCTTGCTTACGCCCGTGAGAACGGTCGGGGCGTAGAAGAAGCCCGGTCCCGCAATGGGATGCCCGCCGACAAGGAGCCGCGCGCCTCTCCTCACGCTCCCGCGCACCTGGCGCGAGAGCTCCCGGCGCAGGTCGTCCCGCGCGAGCGGCCCCACCTGGGTCTTCGGATCAAGGGGGTCTCCGACCCGCGCGGCAGCGATCCTCGCCGTGAACTCACGCTCGAAGGCCCCGAGCACGCTTCGCACGACGATGAAACGCTTCGCCGCGATGCAGCTCTGGCCCGCGTTGATGAGCCTCGACGCGGCGCAGGCCTCCGCCGCCCTCGCGATGTCCGCGTCGCCGAGGATGATGTAGGGGTCGCTGCCCCCGAGCTCGAAGACACCCTTCTTCATCGAGGCTCCGGCCTGCGCGGCGACGCTCGCCCCGGCCTCGTTGCTGCCCGTGAGCGTTACGGCGCGCACCCGCGGGTCGGCGACCAGCGCCGCGACCCTGCCCGAGGAAATCACAAGGGTCGTGAAGACCCCGGCGGGGAGCCCGGCCTCCCCGAAAACCTCGCCGATCGCCCTCGCGCATCCGGTGACGTTCGACGCGTGCTTCAGGAGCATCGTGTTGCCTGCCATGAGCGCGGGGGCCGCGGCCCTGAAGACCTGCCAGTAGGGGAAGTTCCAGGGCATCACGGCCAGGATCGGCCCGAGGGGCTCGAACACGACCCGGGACCACGGCGGCGAGCCCGGAGGGCGCTCGTCCGCAAGGAACGAGCGTGCGCGCCTCGCGTAGTACGCGCAGGCGAGGCGGCACTTCTCGACCTCGGCCCGCGCCTCGGCAAGCGGCTTTCCCATCTCGTCCGTCGCGAGCCGCGCCAGCCGGTCCGCCCGCCGTCCCAGGACGGCGGACACCGTCATGAGGGCGCGCGAGCGCTCCGCGAACGACCTTGCGCGCCAGCCCCCGAACGCCGCCCAGGCCCGGGACACGGAGGCCTCCACCTCGCGCGGGGTGAACTCCCTGTGCGTGCGAATGGTGCGCCCGGTCGACGGGTTGACCGACGCGATCGGCATGGCTTGGTGCGCCTGGGAGTCCGGCCGGCCCTCAGCGGCGGTCGGGGAACGGCGGCGGCGGCGGGATCGGCTGGCCCTTCGTCTTCAGCTCGAGGAGGATCTCCTCGATCCCCCGGTCGAGCTGCTGGTCGACGCCCGCGAATTCCTTCGCGGGGTCGTTGTCGACGACGATGTCCGGATCGACCCCGTGGCCCTCGACGGGCCATTCCTTTCCGTCCTTGGAGTAGGGGCCGAACTCGGGCTTGTTGAGGAAGCCGCCGTCGACAATGGGCAATGTCTCGCGGATGCCCACGACCCCGCCCCAGGTGCGCTTGCCGATCAGCTTGCCGATGCCGTCCATCTTGAACCGGTAGGGGAAGATGTCGCCGTCCGACGCCGAAAACTCGTCCATGAGGACGACCTTCGGCCCGAGCTGCATTTCGGCGGGGTCGGGCACGGGGGTCGCGTTGCGCGCCTTCTCAAAATAGATCAGCTGGCGGGTGAGGCGCTCGATCACCATGGCCGACACGAAGCCGCCCCCGTTCCCGCGGTCGTCGATGATGAGGGCCTTCTTCCGGAGCTGCGGGTAGAAGTGCTTCGCAAACTCCTCGAGCCCCTTGAAGCCCATGTCGGGGATGTGGACGTAGCCGACCTGGCCGCCGGTCTTCTCCGTGACGTAGTCGGTGTTGTGCTTCACCCAGGCCGCGTAGTAGAGGGGGGCCTCGTCGGCTATCGGCAGGACGGTCACGCTCCTGGCACCGTCGTCCACGGGCTTGGAATTGACCCGCAGGACGACCTGCTTGCCCACCTTGCCGACCAGGGAGGCGTAGATGTTGGCCATGTCGCGCACCGGCTTGCCGTCGACCGCCAGGATGAAGTCGCCCTCGCTCACGTTGACCCCGATCTCGGTCAGCGGGGAGCGCCCGGCCTTGTCCCAGTTCTCACCCTTGAGGATCCGGTCGACGCGGTAGGCCCTGCTCTGGGGGTCGCGCGAGAGCGCGGCGCCGAGGAGCCCCGTCTGCACCCTCGGGGCCTGGGGCCGGTCGCCTTCGCCCACATAGGTGTGGCCGCTGTGGATCTCGCCGATCAGCTCGCCGACCAGGTAGGTGACGTCGTAGCGCGTCTGGGCATACGGGACCAGGGCCCCGTATTTCGCGCGCATTGCGGCCCAGTCGACGCCGTTCATGGTCGGCGAGAAGAAGAAGTCGCGCATCTGGCGCCAGCACTCGTCGTAGATCTGCGCCCACTCCGCGTGCCGGTCCAGGTTCATGGTGAGCTCCGCGAGCGCGAGCTTGTCCTTCAGCTCGATCTTGGCGGTCGGCAGGTCGATGATCCCGTAGTCCTTGTCGACGGCGACCAGCATCTTCTTGTGGTCGGCCGTGACCTCGTAGCCGGCGACGGTCCCCAGCTCGGTCTCCTTGCGGTCCTTCAGGTCGTAGAGGACGAGGGTCTTCGGGGCGCCCCCGCCGTTCTCCCCGTCGCCGTCCTCGTTGGAGTCGCTGCGCAGGTAGTAGACCTTGTCGCCCGCGGTGGAGATGGAGTCGTAGGTGGCGGCCTTGATGGGAAGGCCGACCGCGCGGTCCTTGATCCCGTCGGGATCGACCTTGACGACGACCGGCTTCGCCTCGGCGTCCTTCTTCGCATCCTTGGCGTCGGCAGGCTTGTCGTCGGCCTTGGCCGCTGCGGCGACATCCACCTCGTCGCTCTTCGGCTTGAAGGGCGAATCGGTCTCCTTTGAAAGGGTCACCACGTAGACGCGCTCGAGGTTCTTGAACACGTGCTCGAGCTCAATGTCGCTCAGCGTGGGCTTGAAGTCGCGGCCCGAGGCGTAGAGGAGGTACTTCCCGTCGTCGCTGAAAGCGGGCGCGCTGGCCTCGTACCAGCCGTCCGTGGCCTCGAACTTCTTCCCGCCCTCGACCGAGTAGAGCCACACCTTCTGCAGCGACTCGTCCTCCGGGCGCGTCCACGTGACCCATTTGCTGTCCGGCGACCAGGCGTACTGGCGGATCTCGAACGCCGTGGCGGTGTCGACCAGCGTGACGGCCTTGGTCTCGACGTTCACGATCCTGAGCCGCTGGAGGCGGTCGGACCAGAGGAGGTTCTTGCTGTCCGGCGACCAAAGCGGGTTGTAGTAGTAGGTGTCGGCGCCGCTCGTGAGCTGCACGGGGGCGCCTGAGCCGTCCTGCGGCCTCACGTAGAGCTCGTTCTCCCCCGACTCGTCGGAGACGTAGGCGATCAGCTTGCCGTCGGGCGACCACACCGCGTCGCGCTCGTGGACGCCTGACTTCAGGCTCAGGTTGCGCGTGGCGCCGTCCTTCGCGGGGACGGTGAAGGTGTCGCCTCGCGCGTTCACGGCCACCCGCTTGCCGTCCGGCGACGGGGAGGCGCCGGCGACGAACTTCGAGACGTTGACCAGCGCGGGCCGCGACGATGCGAAGTCCTCCTTCACCACGATCGGGATCCGCCTTGCGGTGCCCGCCTTGATGTCGAACGACCAGATGTAGCCCGCCTCCTCGAAGACGATGACGCCGCCGCCGAGCGAGGGGAACTTGATGTCAAAGTCCTTGAAATGGGTGTGCTGCTCGGTCGCCTTCGTCGCGAGGTCGTAGCTGTAGAGGTTGAGCCTCTTGGCCCCGTCGTAGAGGCGGTCGGACAGGAAGTAGATCCGATTGTTGGGGGCCCACATCGGGATGATGTCCTGGGCCGGGTTGTTCGTGATGTCCTCCAGGGCCCCGGTCTTGAAGTCGAAGACCCAGATGTCGTCGGCCATCCCGCCGCGGTAGTCCTTCCACGTGCGGAATTCCCTGAATATCCTGTTGTAGGCCATCTTGCTGTCGTCCGGGGAGAACGAGACGAAGCCGGCCCGGGGCACGGGCAGCACGCGCGGCAGTTCGGCGTCGGCGCCGACCGCGAAGAGCTGGCCGTTGAACGGGTCCCACGAGCGCATCCTTGAGCGGAAGACGACCTCCGGGGACGTGTTCTTCCAGGCCATGACGATGTTGTTGGGCCCCATCCTGTCGCCGAGGTCGTCCCTCTCGATGGTCGCCGTGTAGGTGAGCCGCCTCGGGCTGCCGCCGTCGGCCGGCATCAGGTAGACCTCCGTGTTCCCGTCGTACTGGGCGGTGAACGCGAGCTGCGTGCCGTCCGGGGAGAACCTCGGGAAGACCGCGTAGCCGGGTCCGTCGGTGAGCCTTCGGGCGACGCCCCCCTCGAGACCCACGGTGAAGAGCTGGTCGGCGTACGAGAAGACCACCTGCTTCCCGTTTGTGGCGGGGAATCTGAGGAGGCGCGTCCCATCCCCCGACGGGGCTGTCTGCGCGAGGAGCGGGGAGGCGAGCAGGGCAAGACCCGCCAGGGGAACGATTAGTTTTCGCATGGTGTGCTGATGGGGTGTAGGTTGCGCGAAAAGTATGCCGGGATGGGCGGGAATGCCAGTCCCCGAATGACCGGGGGAACGCCGGTCGCGATGGGCGGCGGCCTGGCAGGATGGGCGGCGCCGCCGCGCCTTGCGCCGCAGGAGCCCCGGCAGTCCCTCAGACCGACTCGAGGATCTTGTAGAGGCGCTTCACCATGCCGGAGGCGTCGTCCAGGAGGCCCGCTGAGATGAGCGCATTGTCGAGGATCTGCTCGGCGACGAGCTTTGCCTTCTCGGGCGCGGACGTCTGCAGCTCCGACAGCCGCTTGATGACGGCGTGGTGCGGGTTGATCTCGAGCTCGACGCGCAGCGGGGTCTGGGCCCCGTCCTTGTTCATGGCCTTCATGAGCCTGCGCATGTGGGGCGACATGAACTTGTCGGCGTTGAGCGCGAGGGCGGGAGAGTCGACGAGCCTCTCGCTCGGCCGGACGTCCGCCACGCGCTCCCCGAGCGACTCCTTGAGCCAGGCAACGAGCGCCTTCGTCTCGGCCTCGCCGAGCGAGCCCTCGGCCTTGGGCTGCTCCGAGAGCCTGACGTCGGCATGGTCGGCCGCCGTGATCTTCTTGCCGTCGAATTCCCGGACGTTGTTCATCACGTACTCGTCGACCGCCTCGTAGCAGAAGAGGACCTCGAGGTTGCGCGCCTTGAACCCCTCGAGGTACGGCCCCGCCTCGATCGACTCGCGGCTCGGACCGATGAGGTAATAGATCTCCTTCTGGTCGGCCCCCATGCGCGAGACGACGTCGGCGAGCGACGTCGTCTTGCCCTTCTCGGTGAGCGAGGACTCGAAGCGCAGGAGCTTCGTCAGCGCGTCCTTGTGCGTGAAGTCGAGGGCCGCGCCCTCCTTCAGGAACACCCCGAATTCCTTGTAGAATTCCGCAAACGCGTCCGGATGACCCTTCGCCTCCTCCTCAAGGAACTTGAGGAAGCGCTTCGTGATCACGCGGTTGAGCTTCTCGACTAGGGTCCTGTCCTGCATCGTCTCGCGCGAGATGTTCAGCGGCAGGTCCTCGCTGTCCACGACGCCCTTGACGAAGCGCAGCCACTCCGGGAGGAGGTCCTTCGGACGTGCGTCAATGAGAACCTTCCGGCAGTAGAGGGCCACGGCCGGCTCGAGGCGGGCGAGCCCCATCCTCTCGGTGTTGTCCTTCGGCACGAAGAGCAGCGCGTTTATCGAAATCGGGGCGTCCGCGCTGAAATGAAGGCGCAGCCGGGGCTTCTCCGAGTCGTGGCCCTGGAACTTGTAGAACTCGTCGTACTCCTCGTCCTTGATCTCGCTCTTGCTGCGAAGCCATAGGGCCTGGACCGTGTTGATGCGCTTGCCGTTCAGGTTGATGGGAAACGAGACGAAAGCGCTGTAGCGCTCAATGATCTCGCGGATCCGCCACTCCTGGCTGAACTCGGAGCACTCGTCCTTGAGCTCGATCACGACCTTGCAGCCCCTGCGCTCCCCCGCGCTCTCCTCGATCGCGAAGCTTCCCGAACCGTCGCTCGTCCACAGCTGGCCGGGCTCCGACTCCCGCCACGAGTGGGTGTAGACCTTGACGGTCTTGGCCACCATGAATGCCGAATAGAACCCGACGCCGAACTGCCCGATCAGCCCCGCGGCCTTCTGGTCGCCCTCGCCGAGGGCCTGGACGAAGGCCTTCGACCCGGAGTGGGCGATCGTGCCGAGGTTCTCAACCAGCTCGGCCTGAGTCATCCCCACGCCGAAGTCCTGTATGGTGAAGGTCTTGGCCTTGTCGTTGGTTGTGATGTTGATCTCGAGCTCGAGCTTGTCGTCGTAGATGGCCTTCTCGGTGACCTGCAGGTGGCGCTGCTTCTCGAGCGCATCGGCGGCGTTCGAGACGAGCTCGCGAACGAAGATCTCCTTCTCCGTGTAGAGGGAGTGGATGACGATATCGAGCAGCTGCTTGATCTCGGCTTGGAATTCGAAGGTCTGAGGGGTGGCGGTGGGCATGGGTGCGTGAGAGTGGGAACGGTCAGCCTACCGCAGTCCCCCGAAAAATCAACGCCGCGAAGGGACGGCCCCCGGGGTATCCGCCGCAGGTGGCGGGCCGCAGGCTAAGGGACGAGCGACCCCATGAACTTCGTGACGGCCATGGCGTCGAGCTCCTCGGGCCTTGAGAAGAGGGCGGCGATCTGGTCCGCCCTCCGGGCCTCGAAACACCCGCGTACGGCGCCCTCGAACTTCCTATGCAGGAGGGGGGTGCCCTCGGCCCGCCGCCTGCGGTGGCCGACGGGGTAGTCCACGCGGACCCGCCGGGTGGGGGAGCCCGCGCGGAAGAAGACCTGGACCGAATTGGCGATCGAGCGCTTCGCCGGGTCAAGGTAGTCGCGGGAGAACTCCGGGTTCTCGACTACCTCCATCCGCTCCCGCAGGGCGTCGATCCGGGGGTCGGCCGCGGCGCCCTCCTCGTAGTCGCCCGCGCCGAGGGAGCCCTTGATGAGGCCCACCGCCACCATGTACTGCAGGCAGTGGTCGCGGTCGGCCGGGTTCGAGAGCCTTCCCGTCTTGTTGATGATGCGCTGGCCGCTCTCCTGGGTCTCGATGACGATCCGCTCGACCTCCCCGAGCCGCGGGGCCACCTCGGCGTGGAGCTCGACCGCGGCCTCGACCGCCGTCTGGGCGTGGAACTCGGCGGGGTAGGATATCTTGAAGAGAACATTCTCCATCACGTAGCTGCCGAAGCCCTGCGCCGGCACGGCGAGGCGCTTTCCCCGGAGGACGACGTCCTCGAATCCCCATGTCTTTGTCGAGAGGGCCCCCGGGTATCCCATCTCCCCCTTAAGGGCCGCGAGGGCGTGCCAGACGCCCCTGCTCGTGGCGTCGCCGGCCGCCCAGCTCTTGCGCGAGCCGGTGTTCGGCGCGTGCCGGTACGTCCGCAGGACGCCGCCGTCCACGAACGCGTTCGAGACGGCGTTCACGACCTGCTCGCGGGACCCGCCGAGGAGCCGGGTCGCCACGGCGGCCGAGGCTATCCTCACCAGGAGCACGTGGTCGAGGCCCACCCGGTTGAAGGCGTTCTCCAGGGCGAGGACGCCCTGGATCTCGTGCGCCTGCACCATCGCGGCCAGGACGTCGTGGACCCGCAGGGGCTCCCTGTCCGGGACCGCGCTCCCGCGGCCCGCGTAATCGGCGGCCGCGAGGATGGCCCCGAGGTTGTCCGACGGATGGCCCCATTCGGCGGCGAGCCACGTGTCGTTGAAGTCGAGCCAGCGCACCATGGCGCCGATGTTGAAGGCGGCCTGGACGGGCTCGAGCTCGTGCCCGGTCCCGGGGACCCTCGCCCCGCGCCCCGGGAGGATCGCCCCCGGCACGACCGGCCCGAGGAGCCGCGCGCATGCCGGGTAGCCGAGCGCCATGAAGCCGCAGCCGAGCGTGTCCATGAGGCACATGCGTGCCGTCTCGGTCGCGAGCGCGCCGCGCGCCCGCTCCGGCTCGAGCACGTAGTCCGCAATCTGCAGGAGAAGCGGGTCCGGCGGCGGCCGGTCGGCGCGGGCGTCGTCGGTGTGCGACATCCTAGCGGTCGCCGATCGCGACAAAGGGCCTCGGGGCCGGGCCGGTGTAGTTTGCGCTCGGCCGGATGATCTTTCCGTCTGTCCGCTGCTCGATCACGTGTGCGGCCCAGCCCGCCGTGCGGGCGATCGCGAAGACCGGGGTGAACATCGCCGTGGGGATGCCGAGCATGCGGAACGCCGGGGCGCTGTACCAGTCGAGGTTTGGGAACATCCTCTTCAGCTCCCTCATGACGTCCTCGATCCGCTCGCAGACTGCAAAGAGGCCCTGCGCCCTTCCGTCCGCGCACAGGCGCCGCGCGATCTCCTTGATGATCGTGCTGCGGGGATCGGAGGTCGTGTAGACCGGGTGCCCGAAGCCGATGATGATCTCGCCCGAGGCCACGCGGGAGCGGATGTCGGCCTCGGCCTCGTCCGCGGTCTTGTACCTGAGGGCGATCTCGATCGCCACCTCGTTGGCGCCCCCGTGCTTCGGGCCCCGCAGGGCCCCGATGGCGCCGCAGACCGCCGAATGCAGGTCGGAGCCGGTGCCGGCGATAACACGGGCGGCGAAGGTCGAGGCGTTGAACTCGTGCTCCGCGTACAGGATAAGCCCGCGGTCGAGGGCGTGCACGTGCGCCGTCGGAGGCGTCCTGCCGTGCAGGAGCCTCAGGAAATGGCCCGCGAGCGAGGGCTCGTCCGTCGCGGTCTCGATCCGGCGGCCGCTTTGTGCGAAGTGGTGCCAGTAAAGCAGCATGGAGCCGAACGACACGACGAGGCAGTCCGCGATGGCGCGGGCCGCCTCTTCCGCGTGGCCCGGCCGCTCCGGATCAATCGTGCCGAGGACGGAGCACCCGGTGCGCAGGGCGTCCATAGGGTGCGCGGTCGCCGGGATGAGCTCGAGCGCGTCGCAGACGGCGGGCGGCAGCTGCCGGTACGCCGCGAGCCGGTCGCGGTAGCTCCCGAGCTCGGCCAGTGTCGGCAGCCTTCCGTGGATGAGCAGGTGCGCCACCTCCTCGTAGGTGGCCCTCTCGGCGAGCTCCGTGACGTCATAGCCGCGGTAGTGCAGGTCGTTTCCCGTGGCCCCCACGGTGCAGATCGCGGTGTTCCCCGCCGTGATCCCAGAAAGCGTGACGGACTTCTTGCTCATCGCGTGCCCTTCCCCCCGCGCCGGTGGCCCTCGTAGCCCAGGATGTCGTAGAGCTGCGCGCGGGTCTGCATCGCCCCCACGACGGACTTCTGGGTGCCATCCCTCCTGATCGCCGCATACACGGTCTCGGCCGCCCTGCTCATGGCCCGGAAGGCCCCGAGTGGGTAGAGGGCGAGCGCCACCCCGGCCGATGCGAGTTCCTCCACGGTGAAGAGGGGCGTCTTTCCGAACTCGGTCAGGTTGGCGAGCACGGGGACCTTCCCGAGCGCCTCCGTGAACGCGCGGTATTCGCCGAGGCTCGTGAGCGCCTCGGCAAAGATCATGTCCGCGCCAGCGGCGGCGTAGGCGCGGGCGCGCTCGATCGCCTTTCCGAGGCCCTCGATCGCGTGCGAGTCCGTGCGGGCCATGATCACAAAGCCGGGATCCGTCCGGCCCCGGACCGCGGACCTAATCCGTCCGCACATCCTGGCGGTGCTCACAAGCTGCTTGCCCGGAAGGTGGCCGCAGCGCTTGGCTTCAACCTGGTCCTCGATGTGGCAGCCGGCGGCGCCGGCGCGGATCATTTCCCTGACGGTGCGCCTGATCATCGCGTCGCCGCCCCAACCCGTATCGGCGTCCACCAGGAGCGGAAGGGCGGTGGCCCGGGTGATCCGGCGGATCTCCTCGCACACATCGTCCAGGGTCGTGATCCCGATGTCGGGAACGCCGTGGGAGGCGTTGGCCACGCCAGCCCCCGAAAGGTACACCGCGCGGAACCCGGCCCGCTCGGCCAGGAGCGCGCAGTAGGCATTGATGGTCCCGACCACCTGGAGGGGTCGCTCGGCCTTGAGTGTCGCGCGCAGGCGCGCGCCAGGGGAGCGGGGCTTGAAGGACATGCGAGTTATTGACTGGGGCGTATTTCGGGTGCGGCGAGACCGGTTTGATTGGGGCTTACCGCCCGCCTTGAAAATCAAGGAGTGTGAAAAAACTCACCTGCCCGGACGATTCTTCGTTATTCAATTTCGACTTAGGGTTCAAGGCTGCGGTCCTTTTCAATATCTCGCTTACTAGGCCCCTGCATGGTCAGCTTTACCCACCAATTTGGGTCTAAAGAGTGTTGCGGACTCGAATCGATAATACGTTGGCGATGCTGTTCCATTTCCCGGGCGAGTCGCGCAACAATGGGCTGCATCGCGACGAAGATCTTTTGCTGCTCCGGAACCTCCAATTTCCCGGACCTTGGGAAGGCCGCTTGAAGCTCAGATTCGCTGATCCGTTCCTGAGCCATTATGAAACGAATATCGTCCATATCTTTCCGGTCATTTCGCATCATTTTGGTTAAGATCAAGTCGATCGCTGATGGGCGGAACAACCGAAGGAATCTATAGCCTTCGGAAGGGATGCTAACCAACTTGTCCAACCAATCCGGAGTAATTGCAATTTGTCGGTCGGTGAAAAGGTGCGACAAATAGAGCCCTGAAGATTCCAGGTCCTTTTTGGTAAGCTCAATTGCCTTCCAGAATTGGCTGCCAGCCTCAATCTTCGACATTTCCACCATCGGCAATATTGCGTCGACATCCTGCGTGCTGACAAATTGGCTTCGACGTCGCCGAATCCCAGCGCAAGCGCTGCCCTTCCAAAAAGCACAACCCGAGTCTGTTTCTGCAGATTTGAATCCAACGTCTGCAGAATTCGCTGCGGATTATTTATTGGGGATGGAGCCACTGTACGCTTCCGCCACCCTTTCTTGTTACGCCTGTTTGAGAAACGAATCGGCTCCAGTGCGGCAGAAGTCCGTCAGTTACGGGGGCTTGTTTTCCCAAGAGACCTCTCAGGCGTTCCCAATATTCCTTATGCGCGGGATCATGAGCGCTCCCCGCCTCTGCAATATAGGCGAGCACCCGACCTACCCGTTCTCGTTTCGCGACACCTGCCAAGTCTTCAACGTTGCAGCGGCCTGCCAATTGAGCCGCGCATCGAATCGCTTTCGGCTCGAATTCGTTGGTTCCCAAAAGCAAAAGAGCGACCAATTCCTCATTCGAAATTGCGACAAAACCAGGATCATGTTCAAGCGGTGGAAACGACGGGGCGTAATGCCGGCACCCTCTTGCGACGGCGAGCCGAATGAAATCGACCACATTCTCAAGCCCAACCCGATGTGCGCATCTCAACAGCACAGAGCTGTGACTCATCTCGCCAAGTTCTTGTGCCAGAGTTGCCATCGCAATGCTTCCTTCGGGCACGATGTTGAAATGTTCCGATACTGCAAGCGGTTCCACCGGACGCCGGTTATGTAAATCGGTGATGAATCGCGCGCAACGGTGCGAGCCTTCTTGGATTAATCAAGGGTACCGCTATGCCCAGGCGTCATCCGGATATTTTGTCCCATTTGATCAAATTCAGTTTATCGGCATAGTGCGTCCAAGCACAATGACCGCGCGCCCGAGCCCCCCTCCAATCAATCCCGAAGTCAGGATCGGCCACGTCCATCTGAAGGTCGCCGACCTCGACCGGGCCCTTGGCTTCTACTGCGGGGTCCTTGGCTTCGAGCTCATGCAGCGTTTCGGCCCAAGCGCCGCGTTCATCTCGGCGGGGGGCTACCACCACCACATCGGCCTGAACACCTGGGAAAGCCTGGGCGGGTCGCCGCCGCCGCCCAAGGCGACGGGCCTGTATCACGTCGCCATCCTCTACCCGAGCCGCGCCGAGCTTGCCGGGGCCTTCCGCCGCCTGGTGGCGGCCAAGGTGCCCCTGGACGGGGCGGCGGATCACGGCGTGAGCGAGGCCCTCTACCTGCACGACCCGGATCAGAACGGCGTCGAGCTCTACTGGGACCGGCCCCGCGAGCAGTGGCCCCGCGACCCGGAGGGCGGCGTGGCGATGTACACGCGCCGGCTGGACCTCGAGAGCCTCCTTGCCGAGGCGATGGAGCGTTAGGCCGGGGCGCTATCCGCCCAGGTAGGCGGCCTTGAGCTGGGGATCGCTCCGCAGGTCCTCGCTCGGGCCCTCGATCGTCACGTGGCCCGTCTCCATGACATAGGCGTACGTGCTGATCTCGAGCGCGAGGTTCGCGTTCTGCTCTACCAGGAGGATGGCGATTCCGCGGTCCCGGTTGATCTCGATTATCTTCTCGAAGATCGTGCTGATCAGCCGCGGGGCTATGCCGAGCGAGGGCTCGTCGAGCATGAGGAACTTCGGGTCCCCCATGAGGGCCCGCCCGATGGCCAGCATCTGCTGCTCGCCGCCCGAGAGGGTTCCGGCCGTCTGGCGCAGGCGCTCCTTCAGGCGCGGAAAGATCCCGAACACGTAGTCCCGGTTCCTGGCGATCGCGGCCCTGTCCTTGAGGAGGTACGCGCCCATCGCGAGGTTCTCGTCGACCGTGAGGTTGGAGAAGATCATCCGGCCCTCCGGGACGTGGCCCAGTCCGCGGGCGACGATCTTGTGCGCGGGTAAACGGGTGATGTCCTCGCCGAGGAACCGGACCGTGCCGCCGAGCGGCCTGTGGAGCCCGGAGACGGTCCTTAGCGTCGTGGTCTTGCCGGCCCCGTTTCCCCCGATGAGGGTCACGATCGCCCCCTTCGCCACCTTGAGCGAGATGCCCCGCAGCGCGGCGATCGCCCCGTACGAGACGGACAGGTTGGAGACCTCGAGCATCGTGGTCAGTGGTGGGCCCAGCTCGAACCGTGGGGCTCGCCAAGGTAGGCCTCGATCACCGTGGGATCGTTCCGGATCTCCTCCGGCGTCCCCTCGGCGATCTTGACGCCGTAGTCCAGCACGGCGACCCGCTGGCAGACGCCCATGACGACCCTCATCGAATGCTCGACAAGCAGGATGGACGGCACGAACTCCCTGTGGATCCTCTTGATGAGCGCCATGAGTTCGCCCTTCTCGGTGGGGTTCATCCCCGCGGCGGGCTCGTCGAGGAGGAGGAGCTTGGGCTGGGTCGCGAGGCAGCGGACGATCTCCAAGCGGCGCTGCTCCCCGTAGGGAAGGCTCGTCGCCGGGGCGTCGCGGTAGCGGCCCAGGTGGAAAAGCTCGAGGAGCTCCTCCACGCGGCGCGCGATGGCGGCCTCGTCGTTGCGGAACGCCGACATCCTCACGAGCGCCTGCACGGGCGCGCTCGTCCGGTGGAGATTGCATGCGACCCGCACGTTGTCGAAGACCGTGAGGCTCCTGAAGAGGCGGATGTTCTGGAAGGTGCGCGCGATCCCCGCCTCGACGACCTCGTTGGGCCGCAGGCCCGTGAGGCTCGCCCCATTGGAGCGGACGGTCCCGCTCGTGGTCTCGTACACGCAGGTGACGAGGTTGAAGACCGTCGTCTTGCCGGCGCCGTTCGGGCCTATGAGCCCCACCAGGTCGCCCTCGTTGACCACGAGGTCGAGCGCGTTCACGGCCGTGAGCCCCCCGAACCGGATGGTCGCCTTCTCGAGCTGGAGGATGGGTGCTGCCATGCGTCGGCGCGTCCGGTCACTTCCGGGCGGCCAGGTACCTCCACCGCAGGCGCGCGGCGATGGCGGTGAAGTTGAAGTTGAAGAGGCCCTTCGGGCGCACGAGCATGAGGACGATAAGGAGAAGCGAGTAGAGCACCATCCGGTACTGCTCGACGGCCCTGAGCATCTCCGGAAGGACCGTCAGCAGGATGGCGGCCAGGATGACGCCGGGCGTGTTTCCCATGCCCCCGAGGATCACCATGACGACGATCTCGATGCTCTTCGTGAAGTCGAAGCCCGTTGGGGTTATCGTCAGCTTGAAGTGCCCGTAGAGGCCGCCCGCGACGCCAGCGAAGAACGCGCCGACCACGAAGGCCACGATCTTGTAGCGCGTGGTGTCGATTCCCACGGCCTCGGCGGCGATCTCGTCGTCCTGCGTCGCCAGGAACCCGCGGCCGTAGGTCGACCGGACGAGGCAGACGACGGTGAAGACCGTCAGGGCCGCGAAGGCGTACACCCAGAAGACGTTCGTGTAGTTCGGAATCCCGTTGAGGCCCAGCGCGCCCCCCAGGGACTCCACGTTCTGGAAGATCACCCTTATGATCTCGCCGAACCCGAGGGTGACGAGGGCCAGGTAGTCCCCCTTGAGCCTCAGGGAGGGGATGCCGACTGCGAGTCCCGCCAGCGCGGCCCCTGCGCCTCCCATGACAAGCGCCGCCAGGAACAGGAGCCCCTGCTGGAGCGCGGTGCCGCCGTCCTCCCCCAGAAGGCGGGGCCCCGCCAGGAGCGTGACCGCCGCGGAAAGGTAGGCCCCCACCGACATGAACCCGGCGTGGCCGAGCGAGAACTGCCCCGTGTAGCCGTTCACGAGGTTGAGCGAGACGGCCAGGATCACGTTGATGCCGACCCCGATCATGACGTCGAGGTAGTAGGGGTCGATCCGGTCCGAGAAGAACGAGACGCCGAAGGCCGCCAGCACCGTGGCGACGAGGGCGATGAGCGGCGTCGGGATCCTCTTCACGTCAGACCTTCTCCGTCGAATACCTTCCGAGCAGGCCCGCCGGCCGGAAGAGGAGGATCCCGATCAGGACGGCAAATGCGATCGCGTCCTTGTACGTGGAGAACCTGGAGCCGTCGATGAAGGTCTCGGTCATGCCGAGGATGAGGGCGCCGAGGGCGGCGCCGGGTATGTTGCCGACGCCGCCAAGCACCGCGGCGACGAAGGCCTTCAGGCCCGGGACGACCCCCATCAGGGGGTCTATCGACGGGTAGTTGAGGGCGTAGAGGATCCCGCCCGCGCCCGCGAGCGCCGAGCCGAGCCCGAACGTGAAGGAGATGACGACGTCGATGTTGATCCCCACGAGCTGCGCGGCCTTGGGGTTCAGGGCAACGGCCCTCATGGCCGTTCCGATCTTTGTCCGGTAGACCGCGAGCTCTAGGGCGACCATCAGGACGGAGGCCACGGCGATCACGAGCAGCTGGTTGATCGAGATGACGAGTCCGTGGACCGCGATCACCTTGGCGGGGATGAGCGAAGGGAAGGGGCGCGGCGTCGCGCCGAACACGAGCTGGCCCGTGTACTCGAGGAAGAGGGACATCCCGATGGCAGTGATGAGGACGTTGAGCGTCGGCCCGCCCCTGAGCGGCCGGTAGACGAGGCGCTCGATCACGATGCCGAGGACGGCGCAGCCCGCCATCGCCGCCGCGAGCGCGACCAGGCCGCCGGGGATGGAGTCGTGGGGCAGGTGCTCGCCCGCGAAGTACCCGATGAAGGCCCCCACCATGAAGACGTCCGAGTGCGCGAAGTTTATGAAGCGCAGGACGCCGTACACCATCGTGTATCCCAGCGCGATCAGGGCGTAGATGGCGCCGAGCGAGAGGCCGTTAAGGAGTTGCTGAAGGAACTCCGTCATTACGCCGTGTGACGCATCAATCTAGGGGGCAATCCTCTGCGGCGATATGCTCTGGACGAACGTGAAGCGCCCGTCCTTCACCATGATCACGAACGCCGCCTTCGAGGCGTTTCGCTCCCTGTCCATGGCGGTCAGCCCGGTGACCCCCTCGAAGTCGCTGGTCGCCGCCAGCGCGGCGCGGATCGCCGCCCCCTCCGTCGAGCCGGCCCGGTGGATAGCGTCGACCAAGACGCCGGCGGAGTCGTACCCCAGGGCCGCCATGGCGTCGGGCGTCTCGCCCTTGAAGCGCGCCTGGAACTTGGCGACGAAGGCCTTCACCACCGGAGAATCCACCTGGGGGGAGTAGTGGGTCGTGTAGTAGCAGCCCTCGACCGCCGCGCCCCCGATGTCGACCAGCTCGGGCGCCTCCCAGCCGTCCCCCCCGAAGAGCGGAACGGTGATCCCCAGCTCCCGGGCCTGCCGGCAGATGAGGGCGGCCTCGGTGTAGTAGCCCGGAACGAAGATGCCCTCGACCCCGGCGGCCTTGATCGCCGTCAGCTGGGCGTCGAAGTCCTTGCTGCCCTCCGTGTACCTCTGCTCGATCACGATCTGGCCGCCGTCGGCGGTGAACCGCTCCTTGAAGTACTCGGCGAGGCCCACACTGTAGGCGCTCGACACCGACGTCAGGAGGGCGACCCTGCGGATCTTCAGCGTGTCCTTCGCGACCTTGGCGAGCACGTGCCCCTGGAAGCGGTCGGTGAAGCACACGCGGAAGATGTAGTTCCCGATCTCCGTCACCTTGGGGTAGGTCGAGGACGGCGAGACCATCGGCACCTTGTAGGCCTGGCAGATCGGGGCGGCCTCGAGCGAGCGCATCGACGCCACCTCGCCCAGGATGGCGACGACCTTCTCGCGGGAGATCAGCTTCTTCACGATGGTCGCCGACTCGCCCTGCTTGGACTGGTTGTCCTCGGTGATGAGCTCGACCTGCCGGCCGAGGACGCCGCCCCTGGCGTTTATCTCCTCGACCGCGAGAAGCGTGCCCTTGTGCGACGACTGGCCGAACGCGGCCTCCTTCCCCGTCAGCGAGGCGTATTCGCCGATCTTGATCGGCTCCTGCGCTCGGCTGCCTGCGGACAGGGCCGCGACGGCCGCCGCGGCGGCCATGGTGTGGCGGAGTGGGCGAAACATGGGTGTGTGCGTCGCGGCAGCCAATGGGAGCCGGGGGCGGGTTTCAACCGAATTGCCATACTTAATTGATTAAGGGGCCGCGGCCTGCTTCGGTACGTCCCGTTGAACACGTTCGACCGGCACCTCCTGCGCGAATGGCTTTCGATCCTTGGGCTCGTGCTCGTCCTCGTGTGCGGGCTGCTCCTCGTGCAGGTGATGTACGACGACTTCAGGGACCTCCACGAGGCGGGGGCGAGGATCCGCGACCTGGGTGTCTACATCCTGGTGGCCATCCCGGGTTTCCTCGCGCTCACGCTGCCGATCGTCCTGCTCCTCTCGACCCTCTTCGTGCTCGGCAAGCTCCACAAGGCGAACGAGCTGACCGCGATGCGCTCGGCGGGCGTCGGCTTCACCCGGCTCATGGCCCCGATCTGGCTCGTCGGCCTCATGTGCTGCGCCCTCTCGTACTGGCTCAACTCCTACGTGGTCCCGTGGTCCGTCGAGAAGACCCGCGTGATGAAGGAGAGCTTCCAGTTCAGGAAGCAGGCCCAGTCGCTGCCGGAGGACAGGATCGGCGCCGTCTTCAGCGTCGGCTTCGACAATCCCTATCCCCGGCGCATGTGGTTCTTCGACCGGTACAGCAAGTACACGAACCGGGCGTACGGGGCCAGCGTCTCCGAGGTGGACGCCCACAACCGCGTGACGGACCGCATCGTGGCGGCCGAGGCCTGGTACGACCAGGCGCGGCGCGGGTGGGTGTTCAAGGACGGCAGGCAGATGGACTACAACCCCGACACGGGTGAGAACACGTCGTCTGCGCCCTTCACCGAGCGGCTCTTCACGCATTTCCAGGAGGATCCCCGCCTCATGATGCTGATCGACCGGCGGCCGATCGACCTCACCCAGACCGAGCTCAGGGAGCTGATCGACTACCTCTCACGCGAAAACAACCCGAAGAGCGTCCCGTACGCCGTGCGCTACTTCGGGCTCCTGGCCGACATATTCACCCCGCTGATCGTGATCGCGATCGCGATACCGTTTGCCGCCTCGGGCGTTCGGGTCAACCCGGCCGTCGGTGTGTCGAAGTCGATCGGGCTCTTCTTCCTCTACCTGGCGCTCCAGAACCTGGCGGCATCCCTGGCGACCAAGCAGCTCGTCGACCCCGCACTGGCCGCCTGGCTTCCCAACATAGGGATGACCGGCCTGGCCCTCGTATTCTTCTCCAGACTTCGCTAGGGAATTAGGTGCGCAGGTAAGAGGCTCCGTTCACGTCGATCACCGAGCCGGTCATGGCGGCGGGTGCGTCCAGTGCGCAGAAGACCACGGTCCGGGCTATCTCCTCGGCGCGCGTGACCCTCCCGAGCGGGTGCTGGGCGCGTATCTCGCCGCCCCTCGGCCCCGCGAGAAACTCCGCGGCCATCTCGGTCTCGACCCAGCCCGGGGCGACGCAGTAGACCAGCACGCCGTGCGGGGCCAGGGCCTTTGCGAGCGACTGGCTTAGCGAGTTGAGGGCCGCCTTGCTGGCCCCGTACGCGGGCGCCTCGGGCTCGCCCCGGAACGCCCCGCGCGAGGAGATGTTCACGATCCTGCCGCCGCCGGAGGCGGCCATGGCGCGGGCGGCGAAGTAGGAGAGGTTGGCCGGGCCGCGAAGGTTCGTCGCGATGATCTGGTCCCAGGCATCGAGCCACTCCCGGTACTCGGTCGAGAGAGGGGGATGCTCCCGGTGGGCGGCCGCGTTGTTCACGACGGCGTCCACCCGGCCGAAACAGCCCGCGGCCTCGGTCCAGAGGCGCTCGACATCTCCGGGGTCCGACATGTCGGCCTTGAAAAGGGTGTGGCCGGCGCCCGGGAGGGCCGAAAGGACCGATTCGGCCGCGGCCTTGTTCTCGCGGTAGTGGACGCCGACACGCGCCCCACGGGCGGCCAGCTGCAGGGCAATCTCGCGGCCAATCCCGCGCGAGGCTCCGGTCACGAGGCAGCAGGGCGGTTTCGCTCCTTTGTTCATCGGGCGTGAGTCTGCAGCGCGCGGAGCGCCTAGGTCCAATTGTAATTGAAGCTAATGCTGATCCGCTCGGCCTCCACGCGGTTCTGTGCCACCTCGTGGCGCAGCCAGCTCTCGAAGAGGATGAGGTTGCCTGCGCGGGCCGGGTACGTGGCGTGGCCCTGGTTCGCCCTGCGGGCGCCGAACAGGCGCGGGGGCGCGGCCATGAAGCGGTCGAGCCGCGGGTCCTCGAACTTGAGGCCCGGGCAGCCCCTTGGGGTCTTGACGTAGTACGTGCCGCTAACGAAGGAGAGCGGGTGCAGGTGCAGGGAATGCGCGGCCGAGGGCGGCATGATGTTGACCCAGCAGTCGGTCATCCGGATCTCCTTGCCCCGAAGGTCCATGTCGAGGCACCTGGCGAACGCGCGGACATGGCGGGTGATCCTGCGTTCAAGGCCCCCGAAGGTGCTCGAGAAGCGGTGCAGCTCGTTGAGCGAGGCGTAGCTCGTGTAGCCGCCGGGGTAGTTCCGGCGGGACCAGTCGCGGCCCGCCTTGTCGAAGTCCCTCAGGGCTCGGCACTCGCCGGCCAGGTCGGCGTTGAACCGCGCGAGCCCGGACTTCATGAGCGGCTCGCAGTAGATGAAGGTGGGGAACCACGCCCGGATCATGGCGCCGATCGTGGTGCGGGCGGGCGCCGGGGCAAATCCGAAACTCCTAGCGGACCAGGGCGCGATGCGCTGCGCCCGCAAGGGTCCGGCGCCCCTGAGCCTCGGCCAATCGCTCCAGCTGTGCCAGGAAGGCGCGCTTCTGGGCTTGCGTCAGGGCGGGAGAGGCCCATCGGACAGAGAGGAGGAAGCTTCCGAGCGCGTCCTGGCAGCGCCCGAGCCCCAGGAGCACGAAGGCCCGGTCGTAGGCGGCCTGGTAGAAGCGGTCGTCCATGCGAAGCGCGTCCTCAAAATGGTCGTTGGCCTCCCGCAGCTGCCGCTCCTTCGCAAACATGAGCCCCATCTGGTCCTGGAGGATGGCGAGGAGGCAGACCGGGCCGTAGTACGCGCTCAGGCGCCGCTTGTCCTCGATGATCGCCGCGGCCTTGAGGAAGCCCTGGCCGGACGGGTTGCGGGCGAGCCGCGCGGCGACCGCGTCGGAGGCCGCCTTCTCATGCCCGCGCATGAACTCGAGAATCTGCAGCCGGCTGTTGAAGTCGTCCAGGAGCTCGGCATTCGTCAGGTGCGCGGCCACGTAGGCGTGCTGGAGCCGGTCGTCCGACCAGATGTCGAGCTGGCGCCAGCTCAGCCGGCCGAGGATGCCGATCACGATGAGCGAGAGGGCGGCGACCCAGACGCGGGTCCTGAGTGCGGTGGCGCGGGCCAGGACCGCGGCGAGCACCGCGGCCATGATCACGGCGAGGAAGTACCCGTAGCGGTCGCTTGCCATGTGGGGCTTCTCGGTCAGTCCGAAGAAGGGGGCGGCCGAAGCGAGATACCCGAACCAGACGACGGCAAACGCGGGCCATTTCCGAAACCAGACGAAGGCAAGCGCGGACGCGGCCGCCACGAGCACCATGCTGGCGACGAAGGGCGCGCCCAGCGCGCTGAAGTCCATAAGCGTGTCGTAGAGGGGGGAGAGGTGGACCGGCCACCAGGGCTTCCAGACATAGTAGGCGGCGACGTAGGCGGACTGCGCGATGCGGCTTGAAAGGGGAAGCTCGCGCAGCCCGGGCACGGCGCCGAAGACCTCGGTGTTCCCGAACCGGGCCGCGACCGTGATCGAGAGGACGGCCGCGACGGGAACGAGGAACGCAGCCTTCTCGGCCAGGAGGCGCCCAAAGGGCCGGCGGCCGTCCGTGCGCGTGTGAAGCCAGTCGAGCCCGACCAGGAGGACGGGCGCCCCGAGCGCCAGGGGGTAGGTGAGGAGGGACGCCGCGTAGGCGGCCGCGGAGAGGAAGAGCCAGCCGGCGCGCCTGCGGCCCCCGGCAAGGTAGGTCCGAAGGTAGGCGACGAGCGAGGCCAGGAACAGGGCCATGGACTGGCCGTACAGATTCCCGGAGATCCACGCCGTGGTCTCGACGCGGAACGGGTGGAAGGCCCACCATCCCGCGGCGAGGGCCGCGGCGCCGGCGTCCCACGCCGTCAGCGCGCCGGCCCGGCCCCGCTGCGTGAAGAGGCGAAGCGCAAGCAGCACGGCTGCAAAGACGAGGACGACATTCGCCGCGTACAGGGCGAGCGCCACCGCATGGTACGGGCGGGGGTCCAGGCCGGCGAATTCGTAGGTGGCGGAGAAGTTGAGCCAGCCGAGCGGGATGTACCTGCGGACGTAGCTCCAGTCGGTGAACATCCATTTCAGGCGGTCGGAGTCGACCCCTCCCATGTGGGGGTTGAGCGTCACGTTGACGTCGTCGTCCCTGAGGTAGAGAAACCCGAAATCGAGGACCCTCAGGTTCAGGGCCACTGCGGAAACCAGGAGCAGGGCCCCGCAGAGCCAGGCCATCCTGCGCCCGTCGGCGGAGGCGAAGAATCCGGGTTCCTCGGGCTGGCGTTGAACGGCTCTGATCATACCCGGCCCGTTTGGCCCAGGATCCCCGCACGCTCGGCCGCGGATTCTCCCGGCGGCCGTTTGCGCCCTAGTCTCGAGCTCGAATGCACCCTGACAGCAAAGGGCCAAAAACCCGTAACTCAAGACCGGCGTGGCGGCACGCGAGGGCGCCAAACTTGGGCGCCCACGTTAGGCCTGTACTTTCCGCGGGTATTCAAGGTATTTGGAGTCCCGGATGCACAAACATGTCTACGGGCTCGACCTGATGCGAGCGGTGGCGATCGCGATGGTGGTGTTCCAGCATGGGGCGCTCTACTTCTACATCTGCTACGGAACACCCGCGATCTGGACCAAGACGGGAACAATCGGGGTCACGTTGTTCTTTGCGCTGAGCGGATACCTGATCGGGGGGCTCCTGCTCGACCTGGGCGACACGCTCCGGGACGCCGGGGTCGCCTCGCGGTTCTGGCTGCGAAGGGCGCTTCGCACCCTTCCGAATTACTTCGTGTTCATCGCGGTCAACCTCGCCTTCTGGAACTTCGTCCAGCGGGCGAGGGGCTACCCGAATCCCGTCCCTCTGCTGCCGCGATACCTCTTTTTCCTGCAGAATTTCTCCCCGAATCACCTTTGGTTCTTCGCGGAGTCATGGTCCCTCTCGGTGGAGGAGTGGTTCTACGTCCTGTTCCCGCTGGGCCTGTTCCTCGGGCTGCGCCTTCTGAAGGTGCCGTTCGGGCGCCTGTTCTGGGCCCTGGCGATCCTGATGATCGCGTTGCCCCTCGCCCTCAGGTGGCTGACGCTCTCCCCTGAGGACTGGGAGCACGGGATCACCAAGGTCGTCATCTACTGTCCCGACTCGATCGCGATGGGCCTGGCGGCCGTGGCGTTCAGCCGGCGGCACCCGGCCGTCTGGGCGCGGCTGGGGATCCCCGCGGTTGCCGCGGGACTCGCGCTGCTCACAGTCTCGTTCCTGTACATGGGTTTTGGCGATTCGGAGCATTCGGGGCTCGCCCGGGTCTTTCTGCCGGCCGCCGTGAACCTGGGATGCACCCTTCTGCTGCCGTGGGCGTCGGCCTGCAGGGACCTCGGGGGACGGGCGATCAACGCGCCGGTCCGCGCCGTGGCGCGCTGGTCCTACTCGATGTACCTCGTGAACCTGATAATGAGCAGCGTGGTCCTTTCACATATGCAGCTTCACTATGGGACGGCGGTCGGCATCGTCTGCTATGTCGGCGGGTGCGTGGCGGCCAGCGCCGCGATCTACCATTTCTTCGAGGCGCCAATTCTAAGGTGGCGCGACAGCCGCATCTGCCTGGGCGGCGAAGCCGGCCGAAAGGCGGCGGCAGCGTGAGTGGCCCATGAATCCGTTCGTCGCGCAGTTCCTCTTCTGCACGTGCGCTCTTGTCCTCTGGCCTTTCATCTCGGCAGGTCTCCACTTCGGCGTTTGCGAGCGGATTGCCGCCGAAACGGGGATCAGCCCTGCGCAGGCAAAGGGATAGGGCACTGGCGGACCGCCTTTCGGCGCGGTATTAGGCGCCTGATATCGGCAAGTTAAGCACGATGTTACCCGAGGCCGCCCATACGTTTGCCATCGAGGTAATATCTCAACCTCGTCAAAGGATTTGAGCCGTTCCCGGCTCTAATCTGTTAAACCGAATGGTCACTGATGATGAAGGGATCTTAATCGCTCGAAGCAGGGAAGGCGATTGGGACGCTTTTGCGGCGCTCATTCGGATTCATCAACGCATGATCCATTCTCTGACCTATCGCATGAGCGGCTCGTTGAGTGATTCGGAAGACCTGGCTCAAGATACCTTCATCCAGGTGTACCGAAACCTAGGGAGCTATCGGGGGTCTGCCAAGTTCTCGACCTGGCTCTATCGAATCGCGCTCAATGTTTGCATTCGCTGGCGGCAGCGGGAGAAGCGCCGCACATCCACCGACCGAGATTGGGCTGAAGCTGACATCCACGGAACGCCGTCCGACGCTCGCAGCGATTGGATACAAGAGGCGCTTGTGCAACTGCCGCCCAAACAACGAGCAGCCGTCATATTGACAGCCTTCAACGGCCTTACGCATTCCGAGGCGGCTCAGTTGCTTGGATGCCCCGAGCGGACGCTCTCATGGCGCCTATTTGCCGCGCGTCGCCGGCTCGCAAAGTTGCTGGGCAAATCCAACAAGTTGCCATGAACGAACCTGAACTGAACCGGCTCCTGCGGGAGTCCAAGATGCCCGACCGCTCAGAGGGGTATTGGGATCGGTTCCCAGACAGGGTGGTCGGGCGCCTCCAGGCAGCAGGGACATACGAGGCCAAGAGCCAACCCTGGCGTTTGGCGGCCCTGACAATGGCGGCGGCCTTTGGATTGGTCATGGGGTTTATCCTCTGGCACCGCGCCCCTCCATCGGCGGAAACGTTTGCCACTCTGAGGGACGGTCCCGTCCTTCGTGAATTGTTGCGCCAATACCCCGGTCGCCTGCACGCAATCATCCAAGACGGAAACGGGCTGCATACTCTTCTTTCAAAGGATGCCGACGTCTCCCCATCCGATCCAATCTGGCTTGAAATACGGGACGGCGAAGCTCACCGCGTCATCGTCACATTCAGCGGGCAGAAGATTCGATGCGGGGGCACCGACGTAATCGTGCTCTCGGACCTTGAGGGGCGCGTAATCCTCATCGGTGACGGGTTCTTCTGGTCGCGTCAGATCTCAACGGGCTCGGCGGAGAAGGTGCAAATCCGGGCCGAGCAGATTCCCGAAGTCCACATGAATTCGAAGCCTCCTCGCCCATTATGAAAACGGCCATCTGCATTCTATTGGCGCTGCCAGTTGTCGCCGTCGCTGCATCAGACAAGTCCGCTCCGAATCTGCATGTTGCGGTATTCGATTTTCAGACCGATGGAAACCTCGACGCTCAACTCGGAGTTCCAAATGCGGGAAAGGTTATTGCAAACATCTTGGCGAGCGACCTGTCCACACTCTCACCAGTGACCGTGGTGGACCGTGGCGCGGTCCAGCAGCAACTCGACTCCAGGAGATTCGATCTTTTCAAGTCGATGTCACCGGTCGACGCAAAGGGACTTGGCCGGTCGCTTGATGCCACAACGCTCGTCAACGGCAGGGTGTTCATCGCTGGCGACGGCATCGTAATCGCGGCAAGGGTTGTCTCGACAGAGACGGGACAAACGCTCGGGGCAATGGTGAAGAGTGACGGAACGACTCCAGTGGTGGACCTGCTTTCCAACCTGAGCATGCAGATTGGAAGAACTGCCCTCGTGCAGCTTGGAGCGGAAGCACCCTCGTGGGGCTCGGCAATGATTGTCGGAAGCGGCAAGCACGGGTCGTTCATCTCCCATGATGAAGTTGCCTGCGTGATGGCTATCGATGGACAGGCCGTTCCAGACGAGGTTGTTCAATGGGAACACAAACGTTCGATCCTCCCTGGCATACACCAAGTGTTTGTCCGCTACTATGACGGCACAGTAACGGCTGGGTATAACTTCATTCTTCAGGCGAGACCTGGCGCCTCATATGAGGTGAGGTATGAACGGCAGTCTCAGCTCAATCCGATACTTTGGATTCAGGATCAGGGCACGCAGCAACCCGTAACAATCAAGGTGGAGGCCCGCGTCGACGTTCCGCGTCCGACCGCGCCTACCGCAAGCGAATGGGCTTTTGGGCACCTCCTGCCGCCGTACCCCAACCCGAATTCCGTTACTACGCCGCTTCCAAAGCGCACAAAGTGAACGAGGGCTCACCAGATGCCTGGCTAAATGACAGCCTTGCAGTCCTCTCCATCATCAAGCGAATGGGAGTTTTTGAAAGAATCATGAGATGGCGATACTGGCCTCTTGTGGGGCAACGAAGGGGAGTCCCTGTATGGTTTCAAAAACGGGACCTTATTGTCGCGCTCCCGAAAACCACAACCCGCGTATGAAAACAACGTCTCCGCCAATTACGTCATTTAGCGGAGAATGCCCGGTAACTGGTGCGTCAGTTAAAACCAACATGGAGAGTCGAATGAAAGAGTCGATATGGGCATGACGGCCATCGGTCATCCCAGCCCCGAGTCATGCGAAGGCACTCGCAAGAGCGCAGTCGAAGCGTTGGCAGGGGAAGCTGCAGGCAAGGCATTGAGCCGCGAAAAGGCATCAAACTCCAGACAGCCGACGCCCTCAGTTACGGCGGAAGGCAATACGGAACTAGGCGCTGTGATGAGCCTGGGCCCGTGTCTGCGCGGTCGAAGACCCTCTGCATGCAGCGAAGCTACATGGATGGGAACTGAGAGATCCCCTGGCCCTGCGGTCGGCGCTAGCCGGCCGGAGCGCGCGGAAAAGGCCGTACGCCGCACAACCGCGATGAACGGTCAGGGGAAGTCGGACGCGCCCATAGTATCGAAGAAGCCTGCGAACGAAGTCCTGCCCCTGTGGGCGTGGGCCGAGGAGCAGGTGGAGAGAAGGGGCGCGGCCAAGGGGAACTCGGACCAGAATAGCACGTCCCGGACGCAGCGCCGGAAACACGATGTGTCACTCGTTCTGGACTGGGTGCGAGAGAAAGCGAAACAGGACAAGAAGGCAAAGTTCACCTCGTTGTTCCACCACCTCGACCCGAATCGGCTTAGGACCGCTTTTGAGCAGCTGAACCGTGACGCGGCACCGGGAGTGGACGGCGAAATCTGGGAGGACTTCGGAAGGCACCAGGAGCAGCGGATCAAAGACCTGTACGAACGGCTGCAAGCCGGGAAATACCGGGCAAAGCCCGCCCGCCGGGTGTATATACCGAAAGCGGATGGCCGTCAGCGGCCCTTGGGCATCGCCGCCTTGGAGGACAAAATCGTCCAAGGCGCGGTGGTCGAGGTGCTGAATGCCATCTACGAAGGAGACTTCCTCGGCTTCTCCTACGGCTTCCGGCCCGGGCGATCACCGCACCATGCTCTGGATGCATGGGCGGTGGCGATCGAGCGGAGGAAGGTGAACTGGGTTCTCGATCTGGACATCAGCAGCTTCTTCGACCGTCTCAGCCGAGACTGGTTGGGCAAGTTCCTGCAACACCGGATCGCGGACCCGAGGATGCTGCGCCTGATCCAGAAATGGCTGAGGGCGGGAATCCTCGAGGACGGTAAGTGGAAGCCAACGGAAGCGGGCAGCCCGCAAGGAGCTACCGTATCGCCGCTGCTCGCCAACGTGTATCTGCACTACGTGCTCGACCTATGGGCCGCGCACTGGCGCAAGCATCACGCGACTGGCGAGGTCAGCATTGTCCGCTTTGCGGACGATGCCGTCGTAGGCTTCGAGAAAGAAAAGGACGCCAGGAGCTTCCTGGACCAACTGTGGGAGCGGATGCTGAAGTTCGAACTCGAACTTCATCCCGAGAAAACCCGGCTCATCAGGTTCGGGCGGTTCGCCGCACGGGACTGCCACCGGGACGGGAGGCGTAAACCTGAGGTGATAGACTTCCTTGGATTTACGCACATATGCAGTCGCTCTCGTAACGGGAAGTTCCAGCTAAAACGCCACACGGTCGCCAAACGCCTGCGGGCCAAGATTCGGGACGTCAAAGGTGAGCTGAAACGCCGCCAACATGACCCCATCCCGAAGCAAGGCCAGTGGCTGCGGCAAGTCGTCAGTGGGCACAATAACTATTATGGCGTCCCGACCAACACCAGAGCACTGAGTGCGTTTCGGTACGCGGTCGCAAGACACTGGCTGCGGTCTCTCCGCAGTCGGAGCCAACGTCACCGCATACTCCAGGAACGAATGAAGCGTCTGTTGGTTCGATGGCTACCACTACCACGTCCCTGTCATCCATGGCCTTCAACTCGTTTTCTCGCCATAACCCAAGGCAAGAGCCGTGTGCAATAATCCTGCATGCACGGATCTGTGCGGGGGACTAGACGCAAGTCCAGTTCCTACCGCGACCGTTCCCGTGAGGGGGCGTGGAGAGCAACCGCAAGCAAGGCAGGCAGCTCGTAAC
>CAZHPC010000019.1:0-37443 GCA_964534685.1 uncultured Opitutaceae bacterium | reverse complement strand
CCTTCACACGGACCTCCATCTTGCTAAGGTCCGCCACGCGCATGATCTCCGTGCCTGCGAAGTTGGTCGACGACTGGACGCGCTCGCCCACCTCCGAGGAACGCGCGCTCACCGTCCCGTCCATCGGCGAGTAGATGGACGTCTTGGAAAGGGAGTCCTTGGCTTGGTTGAGCATGCCCTCCGCCTCGTCGACCGTGGCCAGGGCCGTCTGGCGGTTCGCCTTGGCCGCGTCATAGTTGGTCTTGTAGGTCACATAGTCGAAGTCGGAGACGAGCTTCCTGTTGTAGAGGTCCTGGTATTTCTTGAAATCCGCCTCGGCCTTCTCGAGCTGCACGAGGCTGTTGACCGCCCCCGAGTGGGCCACGGCCACCGCGGCGGCCTCCTGGTCCACCTGCGCCTGATAGAGGTCGGGCTTGATCCTGACGATCAGGTCGCCCTTCTTGACGGCCGCGCCCTCACGGAAAGGCAGCGCCGTTATCTCCCCATACACCTCGGGGGTAATCTTGACCTCGACCTCGGGCTGGACCTTGCCCGTGGCGGTGACGACTTGGACAATCGTCTTCTTGACGGCCTTTTCCGTCGTGACGGATGTGCCCACGTTCGCGCCCTTCTTCTTTATGACGGCGACAGTGATGAGAACGCCGAACAGCACGATCGCGCCGATGAGGTACCACTTGAGCCGCGATTTCTTCCGCGGTTTTGCGACAGGGGAAGCCACGGCGTTTCCGGACGAGAGGGAAGCAGTCATAGTTGTAGCATTCACGGGTAATGGGATGTTGGTCAAACGTTCACGCAAAGCCCCGCGCTCCAAGAAAAACAGCGTGGGGAGGCCGGAACCGGCCTCCCCACGCTAACACAACTAACAACGAGCGAGGGCGGAGGAAACATGCGTCCTCCAAAAGGAGAACCATATTGCGGCCAATCGTCGCAAAATCAGGCCAGACTGCGTCCCGGGCGGGGTCTAAGCGCAGGAATGCGGGTCGGCCTTCGATCGGCATGACGACACAACACCGTCCCGAGGCCGATAGTTACACTAAACTTTGATGAACGGGTGCACCGGAGGATGGACGGGGGACCAATTCACCCCGCAGGCGCCCGGTGGGGCTTCAGCGACGCCCAGCGCCCCAGCCGATGGCGCCCTTCCCGTGAATTGGATCGGCAGCGTCCTGGCCGCCGCCGCGCGTCCATAATATCGGCGAGACGCTTTACAAGCTATGCGCGCAGAGATCCGGATCGGCGCTCCCGCTCCGCCCACAGCGCGGCGCCGACGATTCCCGCTTCGTTCAGGAATTCGGCCGGGACCAATCTCGCGCGGGGTTTGACGTACTTGAAGAACTTTGCGTGCTTCGCGCTGATGCCGCCGCCGATGATGATCAGCTCCGGCCAGAGGATGTCCTCGAGCGTATCAATGTAGCGGCCCAGCCGGCTTCCCCACTCCTTCCACGACAGGTCCTTCCTGTGCTTCACCGAAGCCGCGACGCGCTTCTCGGCGTCCCGACCGTCAATCTGCAGGTGGCCGAGCTCGCACGGGAAAAGGGCGCCACGGAAGAAGAGGGCGGACCCGACACCCGTTCCCAGCGTGAGCATGAGTGCCTTTCCTTTGAAATCCTTGCCGGCGCCAAACCTCATCTCGGCAAGGCCGGCGGCGGCCGCATCGTTGGTCAGCGCCACGGGCAGGCGCATCACCTTGCTGAAGAGCTTGATACCGTCGCACCCGATGAACTTCTTATCGAGGTTCGCCGACGTCAGGATGGTGCCGCCGTGGATGACCCCGGGAAAGCCCATCCCAACGGGGCCCCTCCATCGGAAGTGCGCGGCGATCATGCCCGCGGCATCGGCCATCTCATTCGGCGAAAGAAGAAGGGGGGTCTCGATCTTGAAGCGGTCGGCAAGGAGGCGGCCGGTCAATGTGTCGACCGGGGCGCCCTTAACGGCCGACCCGCCGATGTCTATCCCGAGTGCCTTCATCAGGCCACAGAGACAGCCCAACAGGCTCATTTCAATGCCGTGTTTCGGTTCTGGCACCATTTTAAGGCCCTGTCGCGCCACCGCGCGCCGCCAAGCCAGTGTTCTTCCGGGTCAGTCCCCTTGACGCGGGGCCCCCGCCGCGTTCCTCTTTTCACAATGAAAGTCACCTATTACCTCGAGGTCCTTTCTTCCTGGTGCCATTGGGTCGAGCCGGTGTGGGCAGACCTCAAGGCGCGCTACGATGGAAGGGCCGAATTCGAATGGCGGATCGCCCTCATGCGCCAGCAGGACTTCCCGGTATCCCGCAGCCAGTGCGACTGGTTCTACCGCCGAAGCGGCGGGACCGTCATGCATTCGCCGGTCATGCTCAACTCCGGGTGGTATGAGGACTGGCGCACGGACGGATTCGTGAACCCGAGCCTCGTGGCCGAGGCTTGCAAGGACTTTGGGTTCCACGACGACAAGGTCCGGCTCGCGCTCTCGCGCGCCGCCGTGATCGACGGCCGGAAGGTCGGGAACATCGAGGAGGCCGCGTCGGTCGCGGCAAAGGCATCGGGGGTCCCGGCCAAGAAGATCCGGGCGCGGGCGGAATCCGCGGCCGTCAGGGCGAGGGTGGACGCGAGCACGGCCGAATTCTACTCGCACCGGATCACGCAACGGCCCGCATTTGTCCTCGAGGACTCCATCGGCGACAAGGCGGTGTTCTCCGGCCTGGTCAGGATTGAGCCCATTGCTATGACAATCGATGCCATGCTTTCCGACACGGCTGCCTACGCCGCGCACGCCGCCCACCACGGGGCGCCCCCGAAGAAATAGGCCGGGACCGACGCCCGATGGACTACATCAATCTCGGACCCACGGGGCTTAAGGTGTCCCGTATCTGCCTGGGCACGATGACCTACGGATCTAGCAAATGGAGGCCGTGGGTGCTCGACGAGCGGGAAAGCCGGCCGTTCCTGAGACGGGCGCTCGAGGTCGGCATCAACTTCTTCGACACGGCGGACATGTATTCGCTCGGGGCGAGCGAGGAGGTCGTCGGGAGGGCCCTGAGGGACTTTGGCCCGGGCCGCGACCGCGTCGTGATCGCGACAAAGGTCTTCAACGCGATGGGCGACGATCCGAACCAGCGCGGCCTTTCGCGAAAGCACATCCGCCACGCGATCGAGGAGAGCCTCAGGCGCCTCGGGACCGACTACGTCGACCTCTACCAGATCCACCGGTTCGACCCGGCGACCCCCATCGAGGAGACGATGGAGGCCCTCAACGACCTCGTGCGGGCGGGCAAGGTCCTCCACCTGGGCGCATCGTCGATGTTCGCCTGGCAGCTCTCGAAGATGATCCACGCCGCCGAGGCGCGCGGATGGACGCCGTTTGTCACGATGCAGAATCACTACAATCTGCTGTACCGCGAGGAGGAGCGGGAGATGGTTCCCTTCTGCGCCGACAAGTCGATCGGACTCCTGCCATGGAGCCCGCTGGCGCGCGGAATCCTCGCCCGCGGCCCAGATGCTGGCACGGCCCGGGCGACCACGGACGACTACGCGCGAAGCCTCTACGGCGCGGACCTCTCCGATGGTGACCGGGCGATCGTCGCCGCGGTCCATAAGGTGGCGGCGGCAAGGGGCGTCCCGCCCGCGCAGATCGCGCTCGCCTGGCTCTGCCAGCGGCCCTGCGTCGTGGCGCCGATCGTGGGCGCTTCCAAGCCGCACCACATCGAGGATGCCGTTGCGGCCCTGGCGCTCAGGCTGAGCGCCGAGGAAGTTGCGGCGCTCGAGGCGCCCTACGTCCCGCACGCCGTCGCAGGGCACAGATGAACTGGAAAGCAGCGTTTCCGAGGTCGGTGCCGCTTGCTGCGGCGGCTGCCTTTGCGGCGGCACGCGCCCTCGCAGGGACAGGGACGGTCTTCGACGACAGGAACGGCGACGGCGTCCGCGAACCCGGCGAGCCGGGGTTGTCGTCCGTCGCAGTCTCAAACGGCGTCGATGTCGTGCTGACCGACACGGGAGGCGCCTATCGGATTCCCGACAGGCCGGGCGCCCGTATCTTCGTGATCAAGCCGAGGGGCTGGCGCCCGCCCGTCGACGGGGAGAATCTCCCGCTGTTCCATGCTCCGCCCGGCGCCGGCGCGGTCGTCGATTTCCCGCTTCGGAAGTCGGACGAGCCGGATACCCTGCGGGTGCTCGTCCTCACCGACCCGCAGCCGGCATCGCCCGTCGAGCTGGGCTATCTTTCCCGGGGCCTGGTCGAGGGCGTCGGACACAGGGATGACTTTGCCTTCGGCGTCACGCTCGGCGACGTCGTATATGACCGGCCCGACCTTTTCCACGCCGTGAACGCCGTGCTGGCCCGGATCGGCGTCCCCTGGTACAGCGTCCCCGGCAACCACGACCTCGCGCTTGGTACGCCCAACGAGGACGCCGCGGTGGCACCGTTTGAATCCGTCTACGGGCCGTCCACCTACGCGTTTCACGCGGGCCCCGCGCTCTTCGTCGCCCTGGATGACGTGAGGCCGCAGGGCGGACCGCGCTACATAGGGGGCCTGCGCCGCGAGCAGTCCGTGTTCCTCGGAAATCTCCTGAAGACGACACCTGTCGACGAGTGGGTGGTTCTCATGATGCACATCCCGCTGTTTTCTCCGGACCCCTCGGGGGCCGAGACCTTCCGGGCGGCCGACCGGCTCAGGCTCTTCAGCCTCCTTGGCAGCCGCCGCAACGTCCTCGTGCTTTCGGGCCACACCCACTACCAGCGCCACGTGATGCACGGTCCGGACGACGGCTGGACGGGAGCGGATCGCCTCCACGAGTACAATGTCGCGGCGGCCTGCGGCGGATTCTGGGGCGGCCCGCCGGATCGCGACGGGATACCCGCGGCGACCATGTGGGACGGCACGCCGCCCGGGTACGCTATCCTCCGGTTTGAGGGCGACCGGGTCTCGCTCGACTATGTCCCCGCGAGGCTGCCGGCTGATCACCAGATCGCCCTTCATTCCCCCGCAGCGGTCGCACCGAGGCAGGGTTACGTCTCATTCTACGCAAACGTCTTCAACGGCCACGACGGGTGGCTCGTCGAGGCGCGCGTCGACGACCGGGCCTGGAATCCCGTTCGCAGGATCCTTGGCTGGGACCCGTCGTATGCGGCCGATTTTCTCGCGCAGGACACGGATGCCCACCCGTCGAGCCGGCCCAGGCTGCCCGACCCGGCAATCTGCTATCACCTGTGGCGCGGAACGCTACCGGCAGACCTGGCCCCGGGCCGACACACCCTTTTCGTACGCGCCACCGACCCTTTCGGCCAGACCTACTCAGCGCAGAGCACGCTCGATGTCGTGAGGCCCTGACACTACCGGAAAATCGGTACATATTTTCGCGTAGGAATAGTCCATGACGGCCCGGGAAAAACGCGTTTCATCACCGGCGTCGTTTCCGCTCCACAGCCATCGGTCCGCCTTCTTGCGGGTTGTGCTCTTCTCTGGATAGCCGCCTGGGATGCCGCCGCATTGCCGGGCGTCGCGCAGGACCCGTTGCAGGGCACGGAGGGCATGCCGCCGATGCGCGTCTTCACGGCGCGCGAGACGGGCGTACCGACCATGGCCTGGTCGGCGGCGCAGGACGGCTCCGGGAGGATGTTCTTTGGATGCGACACGGTTGTTTCGTTCGACGGGGACCGCTGGCGCACGGAGAGGATGGACGCCACGTACCTTGTCCGCGGCCTGGACGTCGGGCCGAACGGCCGCATCTGGGCGGCGGGTGTGAACCAGGTCGGCTGGTTCGAGCCAGGGGGCCGTAGCCGACTGAAGTACCATTCCCTGCTGCCCCGCATTCCCGCGGGCGTGGCCGACATCGGCGACGTCTGGAGGGTGTACGCCCAGGGCGACAACAGCGCCATCTTTGTGGCCCGCGAGAGGGTCCTGCGGTGGGACGGGGAGAAGTTCGAGTCGTGGGAGTTTCCCGGGATGAACCTTCTCTGGTCGACGCGCACGCCCCGCGCCGTGTACGTGCATTATCCGCCGCTCGGCCTTCTGACGATCGGCAAGAAGGGGCCGTCCCTTGCAGTGCCGGCTTCCGTGATCGGAGCGTCGGAGGTCCGATGGCTCGATGACACGCGGGGCGATTGGCTGCTGCTAACGCCACAGGGCTTCAAGACGCTCCATGGGGGCTCCTGCACGCCGCTCAATTCCGAGGCCTCGGACTTCGTGCGCTCGAACACCCCCACCTCGGTGGCTCGCCTGAACGACGGCTCCCTGGCGATCGGCACGCTTCAGGGAGGGATCGCCATTGTGACGCGGGATGGAGGTGTTCGCAGGGTCTTCAACCTTCGGGCGGGGCTGCCGGCCAACCAGATTTACTCGCTCTTTGTGGACCGTGACGGCGCGCTCTGGGCGACGGGGCCCTCGCAAATCGTCCGCCTCGCGATCGGATCTGACACCGCGGTCTATGGCCAGCGAAGCGGCTATCCTCCCGGCGGCTGCGTTTCGATCGATGAGTTCTCGGGTGCCGTGTATGCCGTGTCCCACAGCGACATCTTCCGCCTCTGCGGGGACCCACAGTCGGGCGGCGCCGGCCGGTTCATCGCTCTTGGCACCACCAGCAGCAGGTTCTACAGCCTGCTCTCGACGCCCCAGGGGCTTGCCGTAGGGCACCTCAACGGTCTTGGGCTCTGGTCCCCCGCGGGAATGAGGCCCCTGATTCATCTGGATGACATCGTGTTCCGGACGACGCCGTCCCGGTCGCGGCCCGGACGAATCCTCGCCTCGCTGTTTGACCGCGTCCTCTCCGTCGACCCGAAAACCGGCGATTCAAGCGTCGTCGCGGACTCCCTGCCCGACTACGGCGACTCCGTGGCCGACGAGCCGTCGGGGAGGGTCTGGATCGGCACGCCGTCGATGGGGCTGTTCGTCGCGGGCCCCGGGTCAACGCGGTCAGTGTCGGCGGGTTCCCGCTTTGGCCCGATGGCATCCACCGGCGCCGCATTTGTGACCCGGGTGGGCGCGAGGATCGTGGTCCTGACGAAGGGAGAGGGGTTCTACCTCGACGCAAAGGCGGGCAGGTTCCTTCGCATTGGAGGCGTTCCGGAGGGCAACCCGGCGGCGGTCTCCAACGCGGACAGCAGCGGCTGCGCGTGGGCCGCAATCTACCCGGAAGAAGGAGGGCATTCCCCGCGGTTGGGGAAGATATCCGACACCAGGGACGGAGCCCAGTGGACGCCTCAGTCAGTCGAGGGCATTCCGGGCCTGGGTTCCCTGATCGGCCTGCGCGTGATCCCTTCCTCCGGCCGCGACGATCTCTGGATCTCGGGGACCGAATCCCTCATTCGGGCCGGACCTTCGGCGCTTGCTCTGCGCCCGCTGCTCCGCAAGCCGGCAGTCCGCGCGTGGGTGATGTCGGACGGCGGGCCCGGCGGGCTGGTCGCCGGAGCACTGCCGTATTCGACCCGCGGAATCCATATCGAATACAGCTCGTTCGACTACGGCATGCGCGATTCCGACGGCTTCCAGACGATGCTGGGCGGCGTCGAAGCGCAATGGTCACCGCCCACCCAGTCCGCCGAGCGCGACATCTCGGGGCTCCGCGAGGGAAATTATGTTTTCAAGGTAAGGCTTGTGACGGACGCGGGAGAGGTCGGTGAGGCCGCCGAGCTGCGCTTCAGCATCGCGCCGCCCTGGTGGGCGACGACACCGGCCCGTACCGCCTTTGCCCTCGCCGCCGGGATCGGGATCTTCGGCCTCCTGCGCGTCCGCACACGGTCGCTCAAGCGCCGGGCCGAGATACTGGAGGAGATCGTGCGCCGTCGCACCGAGGAGCTCGAGAAGGCGAACGCAGCGAAGACGGAGTTCGTTGCGAGCATGAGCCACGAGATCCGAAACCCAATGGGCGGCATCGTGGCGTCCGCTGTCGCGCTTTCCGCCATGCCCCTGGGACCCGAGCAGCAGAAGCTCGTGGCCACCATCCGCAGCTGTTCGACCTTTCTCGCCTCTCTGGTCGAGGACGTGCTCGATTTCGCGTCGATCGAGGCCGGCGCCTACAGGATCACGCCTTCGCCGTTCAACCCACGGGAGGTCCTGGAAAACGTCGCGAAGATGCTCGAGGCCCGCTCGACGGATGCCCGGTTGGAGGTCGCGGTCGAGGCCGGGCTCCCCGAACGGATCCTCGGGGACGCGGCACGGATCCAACAGGTGATCGTGAACTTCGCCGTCAACTCGCTCAAGTTTGGCGGGCGCGCGGTGCGGCTTTCGGCGGACTCGGAGGGTGGCGACATCGTCTTCAAGGTCGCCGACGACGGGATCGGAATCCCCCCCGAGGAGCAGAAGAACCTCTTCATCCGCTTCTCCCGCCTGAAGTCCGCCCGCAATTTTGCGATCCCGGGAACCGGGCTCGGACTGGCGGTCAGCCGGGCGCTCGCCGAGCGAATGGGCGGCTCCGTCGGCTTCTCGCCTTCCGCCGGGCGCGGCTCGACCTTCTTCCTGCGCATTCCGCTCGAAGCCGGCCCGAAGTCCGCCCTTGAATTCGGCGCCTTTGACGCACGCGGCACAAGGGCCCTTGTTGTCGAGGACATAGACTACAATGCCCGCGCCCTAGGTCTGATGCTCGAACGACTTGGGTTCCATGTTGATTTCGCGTCGGACGGGAAAGAGGCGTTGGCACGGCTCGCCTCGGCCTCTTACCGGGTCGTCCTGATCGACTGCGACCTTCCCCGACTGAGCGGAGTAGAGGTGGCCCGGCGATTCCGCGCAACCAAGGCGCCGCGGATCCAGACGTACATCGTCGCGACGACGGCACTCTCGACCGTCGCCGACCGCAACTCGTGCATGGCGGCCGGCATGGACGCCTTCATCAGCAAGCCCATAACGCCCGAAAAGCTGCGCACAGCCCTCATCGCGTTCAACGGCTCCGGCCCCCAAGCGGCACGCGGGGCAGCGCCCGACTCCCCGGCGCCGACGCCTCCCGGAATCGGGCTGGAGTTGCTGCAGCACCTGGCAGACGGATCGGCGGAAGGCCTGCGCCGCGAGCTTGCGAGATTCGTCGCGTCTCTTGATGAAGCGGTGCGTGAGCTTGAGGCCGCACACGCCTCCAAATCGCGGCCCGCGGTGTCATCCGCGGCGCACAGGGTCCTCTCCCTTGCCCGAATGGTCGGAGCCGACGCACTCTGCGAGACCGCCGCGGATATTCAGGGCTTTGCCGCTGTCCACACGGACTCGGAGCTTGGCCGGGAGATCGAGATGCTGCGGTCGCGCGCCCGCGAGCTTAGGGAGGTGCTGGCACGCTCTGCCAGAGGCGGCCTCGTCAGTCCTTCTTCGGCTTCTTGAATTCCTTGTGGTCCTTCTTCTCGAGCTCGTCGATGTCGCTCACGATCTTAACCGCATCCTCGTTCTTCCCCGCAGTAAGCGCATCCGCGAGCTTTGAAAACTCGTCCAGCATGCCCTTTATTCCCGCTTTGAAATCCTCAACGAATTTTGGGCGCTGGTCCTCGGGTAGATCCGCGGCCTTGGCGGGGGTAAAATCGACAGCTTCCTTTGCCGCGTCCTGCATTGTCGCGAGGAGCTGGAGGGACGAGGCGTTCTGGGCCGGGTCGGCTACCTGCTTCTTGAGCTTACGGAAGGCCTTCCCTATCCTGTCCATCCGCGTTTCCAGCTCGGTCTTCTGGTCGTCGTCTTTCCCGGCTGATGCAGCCTTGGCCGGACTCGGCGGGCTGGCCGGCGCGTCGGCGGCAGAGAGAATGGGCGAAACAATCGGAAGGGCGATAAGCAGCGCGAGAGTGGATCGAATCTTCATGTTGTGGTGTGAATCGTGACTGGCAGTTAAAGAAGGCGGCGGAGTCTTTCGAATGACGCTTGGCTGGGCAATTCGTTTTACAAGGCCCGGCGGCCCGGCCCGCCGGCCTTCCGCCGGCCAAGCCCGTGGATCAGGATCGCGGCGGCGGCCGAAACGTTAAGCGACTCGACGCAGCCACTGCCGGGAATGGTCACGAGGCGCGTGCAGGCCGACTCCACGTCAGGTGCGAGCCCGTGCTCCTCGTTTCCAAGCACAAGCGCCCAGGGCGCGACGGGGCCCGCAACCGGGTCCGATAGGGCGCCGCCCCTGGTCGCCGCCCCGACCACGTCGAAGCCGGCCGCCGAAAGGTGCCTGAGGAAGGCCGCCACATCGGGAGCGGAGAGGATATCGACGGCGTCCATCCCGCCCTCCGCCACGCGGTAGGCCGCCGCGCCGGGCCGCGCCGAGGCAGGATCCCCTGCGATGACAATCCTCGGGACGCCGAGGTAAGCTGCGGTCCTTGCTATGGCCCCGAGGTTGTGGGCGTTGCCCACCCTGTCGAGGACCACGAGGCTCTCGTGGCGGCGGCGCCATTTGCCGGCATCGTCGGCCGCGGCAACTCTGAGGGGTCTGTCCTCAACGATCGCCACGATTCCGCCGTGGTGCACGGAACCCGCGACGCGCTCGAGCTCAGCCGCCTCGACGCAGCGGTACACCTTTCGCGCAGCGGCGAGCGTGCGGCAGATGATGCCGACCCGCTTCGATGTCGGAAGGTCGAAGAAGAGCCGCACGATCGACGAGGCGTCGCGCTGAAACCTTGCGCGGACGGCGGCAAGCCCGCAGATGGGGATCTCGCTGTCTTTCATGAGGCGGAGCCGGTTACGGTGAACTCTTCGCGGTCGTGGTACAGGTGCACGATCCTGACCCCCGCAGCATGCGTGGCAAACGGCGAATCGGGGGCGTGCAGCTCGCCAAGGAGCGCGATGGGATCGACGCGGCCGAACTTTAGGTTGACCACAAACCGCCGGCACCATCCCCCGCCGAGCCAGGGTTGGACGATCGACTGCAGGACCTTCCTCGGGTCCTCGAGCATGTCGCAGAAGAGCCAGTCATAGGCCGCGTTCTTTCCGGGCCTGAATCCAAACGCATCGGCGCGCCTGTGGTCGATAAGCGGGTGGCCAAGCGCCCCTCCCTTCATGGGCCCGTTGTCGACGGCGACGACCCGTGCGCCACGCTTCGCCGCGCTGTAGCTCCATCCCCCGGGCGCAGCCCCTAGGTCGCAGACCGATTCGCCCGGCCGCGGCTCGGCCCGGACAATGGCATATGATTCCTCGACCTTAAGATAGGAACGGGACGGCGCCTGGTCGTCGTCGGCCATCCTGCAGGGCCCGTTCATGTGCGCAGACCGCGAAACGTGCGCCTTTCCGAAGTCCGTGAACCACACGAACAGTCCGCGCGCCGGGCCCACCCTTGGCCTCTCCGCCGACGCGAGCTTGGCTACCCTCCCCAGCTTCTTCTTCAGCAGCCCGTGGAATGCGGCCTCCACCGACGCGACGCGCCGGCCGAGACCGGTGACATCCTGGCTTCCCGCAAAAACGCAGGGCCATGCCGAGTCTATCCGCTCGCCCCTGAGGCTGCTGGCAAACATTTCCAGGACCCCCTGCGCCATGACATTCACGCTTTCGCCGGCAACCGGGGCCGGCGACTCGAGCACCGTGTGCGGGAAAGCCGCCTGCCTCAGTCCCTCGGGCCGCGCGCCCTCGCCCGCCTCCGACGCAGGCCTGGTAAGGACCCAGCCAGGGCCGCTTTCCGCGCCCTGCAGGCCGAGGCCTTCCATCTCGCGCGCAAGAAGCCCCTCAAAACCGGACTGGCACACCACAAGGGCCCCGTTGAAAGACATGGCGGCCGAGCAAATCCGAGCGGCGCCGCCCGTTCAAAGCAAAAGGCTTCGGGGCATGACGCCGTGACCCGCGTCAATGTGGGCGACCGAGATGCGGCTCCCTGAAAGCGTGAATCCCCCATCGAAGGGATTCTCGGCGAGAAACAGCGGCGTATCCAAGTCCGCGTGCTCGAAGCCGCCCAGGCCCGCCGCAAAGCACGCCGATGCGGTCATCGCCAGGATCGACTCGACATTGCCTCCTATCATTAGGCCGATCCCGGCCTCCCGCGCGACTGCGACGACTTCAAGCGCCTCCGATATCCCCGCCTTCATGAGTTTGACGTTGATCACCTGGGCTGCTCCGGCGCGGGCAACGAGGCGCGCGTCCTCGGCGGAACTCACGCACTCGTCCGCAGCCACCCTCCACCCAGACTCCTCGGCAAGGGCGCGCATCCCGGCGAGGTCCTCCCTCGGAAGCCATTGCTCGAGTAGCACCGGCGAGACACCGCGCGATTTCAGCCCCCGCACGAGCGTGGCCGCCTCGGCGCGCCCGATGCCGGCATTGCCGTCCAGGATGAGAGGCGAATCCGGTGACGTCTCCCTAATCGCGGAGATCCGGTCGAGATCGGCATCGGGCCCTCCCGGACCGCCGATCTTCGCCTTTATGAGTCGTATCCCCCGCAGCCTGATCTCCAGCGCCGCCTCCGCCGCCTCCCCTGCCGTGCCCGTCGTGATCGTCATGTCCGTCTCGAGCTCCGTGCCCGCGCCGCCGAAGAACCTGCAAAGCGGGACCCCGGAGCGGCGCGTGACCGCGTCAAGAAGGGCTGTCTCAAGCGCACAAAGCGCCGACCCGCATGCCAGGCCGCCCGCGGCGCGAAACTCGGACGCGATGCCCCGCCAGTCCGCCGCGTCGCGCCCTGGCAGCCAGTTCGCGGACTGCACGAGGCACCCGAGGGCCGCGGACTGCGTCTCGCCGTTGTAGGCGGGAAAGGGAGCCGCCTCCCCGTAGCCGAGGGTGCCGTCGGCAAGCTCCACAGTGACGAGCACGTTTGCCGCCGTGCCCAGGGAGCCACGGGAGATCCCGAATGGCGCGCGGAGCGGCATGTCCAGCGGGGCTGCACGCACCGCGCGGACCGTGGTCGGCTGCAGCGCGAAGTCCATGCAGTGAATTTCCACCGGCCCCGGTTTAATTGCAAACCCGCACGGTCCGCGTGTAGCATCCGACCCCGATGCGCGTCCTGGTTGCGTTCGACAAGTTCAAAGACTCGATTTCCGCCCCGGCGGCGTGTGACATCGCAGCCCGGGCCATCGCCTCGGCGAGGGCCGGATGGGAGCCGGACAAGTGCCCTCTCACGGACGGAGGCGAGGGATTCATGGAGATACTCACAGGCTCGGTGGGAGGCGCGCGCTTTCCCGTCGAGGCCGACGGCCCCCGGGGGGGGAAGGTCCCGGCGGCTTTCGGAATTGTATCAATGGAAAGGATACCGAGAGGCGCGCGCGCCCGGCTCGGCCCGGTGGCCAAACTCGGCGGCACCGTCGGCGTCGTGGAGATGTCCGCCGCAAGCGGGCTTGCCCTGCTTGCCCCGGAGATGCGCGACCCCATGCGGACGACCACAAGGGGCACCGGCCAGCTCATCCTGGCCGCCGCCGCCGCCGACCCGCGGGCGATACTGCTCGGTGTCGGAGGGAGCGCGACGCACGACCTCGGCCTCGGGGCCCTCGGCGCCATGGGGATCACCTTTGCCGTCGCCGGCGGCGAGGTGCTTGACGCGCCCGTCCCCGCCGACTGGCCCGCCCTCAGGAGCGTCGCCGGACGAATCTCCGACCACATCCCGCCGATTCTCATAGCGTGCGACGTGGAGAACCCCCTCCTCGGGCCAAGAGGGGCCCTGGCGGTCTACGGCCCCCAGAAAGGCCTCAGGCCGGAGCAGGCCCCCGCCCTTGAGGCGCAGGGTGCCCGGATAGCCGCCATGCTCTGCCGGCATTTCGGGCGGCCTCAGGAGCTGGCCTCCCGACCGGGGGCGGGCGCGGCAGGCGGGATCGCCTTCGGTCTCATGGCCGCGGCAGGGGCGACATTGCTGCCGGGCTTTGACCTGGTCGCCTCATGGCTCGAACTCGACGACCGGCTTGCGGCGGCGGACATCGTGGTGACCGGCGAGGGACGATTCGACGAATCCTCGCTCAGCGGGAAGGGGCCGGGGTCCCTGGTGCGCCGCGCCCTCGCGCTGGGGAAACCGGTCCACGTGTTCGCGGGCCAGGTGGCTCTCGCCGGCGAGACACCCGGGCTTTCGACCCACGCCGTGACGCCCGCAGGCATGGCGCTCCCCGATGCCCTTGCCGGGGCGCCGAGCCTTCTTTCAGAGGCCGTGTATCGCGCCTTTGCGGCCGGATGAAACGGCTCGACGGGACACCGCCCTCGCCCGATATGTTTCCGATGCCCATGCAAATCCTGCGGTCGATCAGGCGCACCCTCCTGGGACTGGCAGCGCTCGTTGGATTGATCGGCTGCAACGCGACCCCACCCCCGGCGCCCGCGTCCTCCCCGGCCAAGGCGGCCGCCGCGCCGACTCCCCTGACGGCGCCCAGGACCTACTTTGACCCGGCACATCCCGTCATGCTGGGAATCGACGTGCTGCAGGAGAACGGATTCGCGCCGATCAGGGGCAAGTCCATCGGGCTCCTTACCCATCCTGCCGGCGTGAACATGCACGGCGTGAGCACGATCGAGATCCTCAGGCATGCACCCGGCGTCCACCTGGTCGCCCTGTTCGCGGCCGAGCACGGCGTCTACGGGGAATACGCCAGCGGCATCAACTTCTCGGACCACCTCGACCCGCGAACCGGTCTCATGGTCCGCTCCCTTTACAACGGCATCAAGAGGGACGGCGTTGCCAACCGCCCCACGAAGACGCAGCTGAAAGGCATCGATGCCATCGTCATCGACCTGCAGGACATCGGCTCCCGAAGCTACACGTTCATCGGCGCGATGAAGGTGTGCATGGAGGGCTGCTTTGAAAACGGCGTCGAGCTCGTCGTGCTCGACCGCCCGAATCCGCTGAGCGGGCTCAAGGTCGACGGACCGCCGCTCGATCCGCAGTGGGAAGGCAACTACGTGAGCGAGTTCCGGGTCCCGTACGTGCACGGCCTTACGATCGGCGAACTGGCGATGATGGCCAAGGAGGCTCCTGGAGTCCTCAAGATCCCGGACTCCATGCGGGAGAATGGAAGGCTGGTCGTTGTCCCCATGCGCGGATGGCGCAGGAGCATGCGCTGGCCCGATACGGGGCTGCAATGGATCCCCACCTCCCCGTATATCCCCGACTTCTCGGCCGTGGAGGGCTACCCGATGACGGGCCTCGGGTCCCAGAGAGGCGGGTTCAAGAACGGCATCGGCTCCGCGTATCCCTTCCGCGGCATCTCCTACCATGGCGTGCGTCTTGAGTCCCTGGAGAGGGACCTCAACGCATTTGAAATCCCAGGAATCGGCCTCCGGCGGGTCAGCGTACCCGATCCGAAGACGGGCAAGCCCGAGCTCGGCCTGTACATTGAGATTACCGATTGGGACCTCTGGCGCCCGACCGAGCTGAGCGCCTACCTGCTCAAGCTCGCGTGCAGATATGACGCGCACAATCCCTTCGCCTCAATGACGCCGATCGAGGTCCGCTCCCTCCTGATCTATTGGGGCTCCACGGCCTTCTACAAGGACCTCGCGGCCCACGGTGCCAAAGTCGACGTTGCTGCCTATGTGCGTGACTGGCAGGCGAGGGCCGCGGTCTACCAGCAGCAAAGCCGTCGGTACTGGCTCTACAAGTGACGCGGCTTCAAAGCCGCGCCAGCGATGGCCTTCGAATGCGCCAAAAGGATTCGCAAACGGCCAAGGACGAGGCAAGGATTTGCTCCCCCCCTTCCCCTTGCGTCGATATCGATTTATGAAGATCAGTAGAAGGAAATCCCATTTCAACGTTGCGGTTATCGGAGCCGGCGCGATCGGCTCGGACCACTTGGCGAGCTTCAGGCTCCACCCCGCCGCCTCCGTCGTCGCAATCGCCGAGGCGTCGGCCAAGCGGGGGCGGGAGGCGGCCGAGAGGTTCGACATTCCGGAGGTCGTGCAGGACTACCGGATCCTTCTCGGGCGCACGGACATCGACGTCATCTCGATAGCGCTTCCCAACTACCTTCATGCGAAGGTCGCGCTCGACGCCCTTCGGGCGGGCAAGCACGTCATGCTCGACAAGCCGATGGCAACCAATGCGCGGGACGCAGAAAAGCTCGTCGCCGAGGCAAGGAAGAGGCGCGTGCTCTTCATGGTGGGCCAGAACTTCCGCTTCAACCCGGAGACGCAGACGGCAAGGCAGATCGTCGAGGACGGGACCCTGGGGGACATCTACCACGCGAAGACATCGTGGAGCCGCAGGTCCGGGATACCGCGCATAGGGTCCTGGTTCACGCAAAAGCGATTCTCCGGCGGCGGATGCACCTACGACATCGGCGTGCATGCACTGGACCGCTGCCTCTTCATCCTGGGCGAATTCGACGCGGCGGCCGTAAGCGGCCAGACGTTCGCCAAGTTTGGGCCGCGCGGCCTCGGCAACGGCGGATGGGGCAAGAGCGAGATAGATCCGGCGGCGCCGTTTGACGTGGATGACCTCTCCGTGGCGCTCATCAAGATGAAGAGCGGCCGGACCGTCGTCCTCGAGGTGTCCTGGGCCGCGCATGGGCCGCTCCTCGACGCCAATGCGACCCAGCTTTTCGGGACCGATGCGGGACTCAGCCTTCCCCCCGTCCAGGTCTTCAAGCAGACGCGAACCGGCTACTGCACAGAGGCGATGAACCTGCTGCCGCCCCGCGTTAACACCAACCGGATGATCCACTTCATCGACTGCCTTCTCGGAAAGGCGAAGCCCTTCGTGAAGCCCGCCGAGTCGCTGGCGGTGCAGAAGATCCTGGACGCCATCTACGTCTCGTCGTCAACCGGCCGAGAGGTACGAATCAAATGAACCGAAAATCCACCATCTCGCGGAAACGCAGCACGCCCGTCGCGCTCCAGCTTTGGTCCGTCCGAGAGGACATGAGGCGCGATTTTGCCGCGACCGTCGCCGCCGTCGCCGAAATCGGCTATGACGGGGTTGAACTTGCCGGTTACGGGAATCTGGACGCACAGGGCGCAAAGGCCGCCCTCGACGCCGCCGGCCTCAAGGTGGCGGGCATGCATGTGAGCTACGCCAACCTGCGGAACGACCCCGGCGCGGTCGTCAGCGACGCGCTTCTCCTAGGGACCCGGTTTGTGGCCTGCTCCTGGTGGCCGCCGGCACACTTTGTTTCCGCCTCGGCCTGCGAGCGGATCGGCGAGCAGCTTGGCGAAGTGGGCCGCGCGCTGCGCCCGTTCGGAATCCGGTTCGGATTCCATAACCACGACAGCGAGTTCAAGATGTTCGAAGGGCGCCCCGCGTTCGATTGGATACTTGGAGCCACCGAGCCGCGGGACCTGTTTGCCGAGGTGGACGTGTTCTGGGTGCAGCACGGCGGCTACTCGCCCGCGAAGTTCATACGCGACCATGGCGCCCGCGTCCCGCTCCTGCACCTGAAGGACGAGAAGGAGCTCGGGAAGGGCCCCGTGAACTTCGAGGAGATCTTCGCCGCAACCGACTCGGTAGGGGCTGTCGAATGGTTCATCATCGAACAGGAGGAGTATAGCCACGCACCCATCAAGTCTGTTCGGCTCTGCTACGAGCAAATGAAGGCGTGGGGGCGAGCTTGAACACCCGCGCAAACTGGTAGAACAATCATAACAACCCAAACCATCCCCACCATGCCTCGTCCAGTCACCCTATTCACCGGCCAATGGGCCGACCTTCCCCTGGAAGACCTTGCCCCTCTCGTAAGAAAGATGGGCTATGACGGCGTCGAGCTCGCCTGCTGGGGCGACCACTTCGATGTCGACAAGGCGCTTTCCTCCAAGGGCTACGTCCGGGAAAAGTGGGACCTGCTAAGGGCGAACGGTCTCTCGTGCCAGGCGGTCTCAAACCACCTTGTCGGCCAGGCGGTCTGCGACTTGATCGACGACCGCCACCGGTCGATACTCCCTCCCGACGTGTGGGGCGACGGAAAGCCGGAAGCGGTCCGCCGCCGCGCGGCGAAGAAGATGATCGCGACGGCAAAGGCCGCCCGCAGGTTCTTCGATGCCCGACCCGGCAAGCCGGCGGCAGGCGACTTCCCGGCCGTCGTCAACGGCTTCACAGGTTCGTCGATCTGGCATTCGCTCTACGCCTTCCCGCCCACCTCCCAGGAGTTCTGGGAGAAGGGATTCCAGGACTTTGCGGCCCGGTGGGGCCCGATCCTCGAGGCCTTCGAGGAGAGCAACGTCAACTTCGGCCTTGAGGTGCATCCCACCGAGATCGCCTTTGACACCGCGAGCGCGCAGCGCGCCGTCGAGGCCGTCAAGGGACATCGGCGCTTCGGGTTCAACTACGACCCCTCGCACCTGGGCTACCAGGGCGTCGACTATGTGAAGTTCATCCGGGCCTTCGGAAAGCGAATCTACCACGTCCACATGAAGGACGTGTGGTGGGGCCATGGTGACGGCTCGGCCGGCGTGTTCGGGGGCAACACGAGCTTTGGCGACCCCCGGCGTCACTGGGACTTCCGCTCGCTCGGGCACGGCGACATCCGGTTTGAGGACATCATCGTCGCTCTGAACGACGTCGGATACCGCGGTCCGCTTTCGGTCGAGTGGGAGGACATCAGGATGGATCGCGTGCACGGCGCGACAGAGGCCGCAGCCTTCGTACGCAAGGTCGACTTCCCTCCCAGCGCGCTGGCCTTCGACGCCGCATTCGACAAGAAGAACCAGTGAACGGGGCCGCCCGCCCGGGCGCAGGAGTCGGCGGAAACGAATCAGACGAATCACGAATAGGAACCCAGGATCCCTAAGAATTATGAGCACCAAAATTGGCATCGTAGGCGCCGGCGGAATGCTCGGCTATCACGTGGCGGGCTTCCGCAAGGCGGGCGCCGACATCGTCGCGATCGCCGACGTCCGGAAGGCGGCCGCGGAAAGGGCCGCGGAAAAGCACGGAATCGGGCGCGTCTTCGGCAACCTGTCCACCATGCTCCGGCGCGTGCCCGACCTCGACGCCGTCTCTATCATCGTGCCCAACAAGTACCATGCGCCTCTGGCGCTGCAGGCCCTGAAGGGCGGCAAGCACGTGTTCTGCGAGAAGCCGCCCGCGCTCAATGCCCGCGAAATGCTCCTCCTCCGAACCGCCGCCTCGAAGGCCCGGCGCGTCCTGATGTTCAACTTCAACAACCGCGCCCGGCCCGAAAGCTATGCGATGATGAACTACATCACGAGCGGCGCCGTTGGCGACATCAACACCTGCCAGGCCAAGTGGATCCGCCGCGCGGGCATCCCGGGTTTCGGCGGCTGGTTCACCACCAAGGCGCTCTCCGGCGGCGGGCCGCTCATCGACCTTCTGCACATGATGGATCTCGGGCTCTATTTCATGGGCTACCCAAAGCCGACCCACATCCTCGCACGCACCTACCGCGATCACATAAGCAACAAGGCCTTCAAGGGCCCGTGGGGGATACCGGACGTCGCCCATGGCGTCACCGACGTCGAGGCGGCGGCGCACGGCTTCGTGACGTTCAAGGGCGGGCAGGCCATGTCATTCCAGGTCTCGTGGGCTGAGATGATCCAGCGCGAGGAGGTCTCCGTGGCATTCCAGGGCAGGAAGGCGGGCGGATTGGTGCGCCGGCTCTTCGGGTCGGACGGCCTCGACCAGACGGCGGCCGACATATGCGAGCTGTACACGCTGGAGCACGGCCGGATGGTGAACCGCAACATACTCGTGCCCGCGGACGAGACGATGGGGCGCATCCGGTCGGCTGAGAACTTCGTGCGCGTCGTGGAGGGCGACGAAAGGCCCCTCAACACACCGGACCAGGCTTTGACGTTGATGAGCATCGTGGACGGCGCCTATAAATCCGCCTCAACAGGACGGCCCGTCGCTCTCTGAGCGCCGTGCCGAAACCCGTGCTGGGCAACGCGCGTTTCACCTAATAGGCACCACAACTCATAATACCATGCGTAGAAAACTTCGTTTCGGAATGATCGGCGGCGGAAGGGGGGCGTTCATCGGCGGCGTGCACCGGATCGCGGCTGCCATGGACGGTCGCGCGGAGCTTGTCGCCGGAGCGTTCTCGAGCGATGAGATGCGCTCGCGGGCTTCCGGCGCGGACTTCTTCCTCGATCCCACCCGCGTCTACGGGAGCTACGCGGCGATGGCAAAGGCCGAGTCCGCAATGCCACCGGAGAAGCGCCTCGACTTTGTCGTCATCGTGACACCCAACCATGAGCACTTTGGCCCCGCGCGCCTCTTCCTTGAGGCCGGCTTCAACGTGGTCTGCGACAAGCCGGCCACATTCGACCTGGCCCAGGCCAAGAAGCTCCGGGCGATAGTCCGGAGAAAGGGAAAGGTCTTTGTGCTGACGCACAACTACACCGGCAACCCGATGGTGAAGCAGGCGCGCGAGTTCGTAAGGGACGGAACCTTGGGAAAGATCCGCAAGGTCGTCGTGGAATACCCGCAGGGCTGGCTGTCCGACGCCGTCGTGCTCCTGGGGCCGAAGCAGGCGGAGTGGCGCACCGATCCGAGGAGAAGCGGGGCCGCGGGTTGCATGGGCGACATCGGCACCCACGCCGAGAATCTCGCGCGCTACATCACCGGACTCGAGATCGAGGAGCTTTGCGCGGATCTCACCACGTTCGTGAGGGGCCGGAAGCTTGACGACGACGGCAACGTCCTCGTGAGGTACAAGGGCGGCGCCAAGGGCGTGCTGCACGCCTCGCAGGTCTGCGTCGGCGACGAGAACAACCTCAACATCCGCGTCTACGGCACGCGCGCGGCGCTCGAGTGGCACCAGGAGCAGCCGAACGAGCTCGTGGTTAAATACCCCAACAAGCCGAGCCAGGTGTGGCGCCGGGGAAACCTCTACGTCGGGGACGAGGCCAAGCGGTTCACCCGGATCCCGCCCGGGCATCCCGAGGGTTATCTCGAGGCGTTCGCCAACATCTATCGCGAGGCGTTCCAGGCCATTGCCGCAGAGGTGACGGGCCAGCGGGTGCCGAAGAACCTGGACTTTCCGACCATCGAGGACGGCGTCGAGGGGATGGCTTTCATCGAGGCCGTCGTGAAGAGCAGCCGTCTCGGCGCTAGGTGGGTGAAGCCGCCCCGCTAGGGGGCGGGGAGCCAGCCCCGCGGGCCGTTACCCCGAGGCGCGAGCCGGACGACCCGTCCACTGATCAAGCCGCCCTGATGAAACGCCACCCGGTAGCCAAGGCGGGCGAGGTCCAGCTGGGCGGCAGGAAGATCGTCTCGATAGGCCCCTTGGAAATCGGCGTGTTCAACGTCGGCGGCGAGATCCGGGCCTACCGGAACGCCTGCCCGCATGCGGGCGCGCCGGTGTGCGTCGGCCGGATCTCCGGCACGTCGCTCCCCTCGAAGGTGTATGAGTACCTGTACGGCAAGGAGGGATTCATCCTGCGCTGCCCTTGGCACGGCTGGGAGTTCGACCTGCGGACCGGCGAGCACGTCGTCGATCCGCAGATCCGTTTGAAAATGGTCGCGTTGGAGCCGGGAAAAAAGGAAGACCTCGACCCGTTCCCGCTGGAGCAGAGCGAAGGGACGCTCTACGTGTTGCTTCCTGACTAAGGGAGGCGCGGCAGACAACCCAATGCCCCTGATCGACGCAGACGTTCACAACGCTTTCGCGGACGCCCGAGCGGAGCTCAGGCCGTACCTTCCCCGCCTGTGGCAGGAATTCGCCGACCGGCATGGAATCGCCGTTCCGCCCGCCGGATACGTCTCGCCCGTCGGAGTGCAGCGGGAGGACGCGCGCCCACCGTCCGGCGGAATCGCGGGAAGCGACCCGGACCACCTCATCAGGGACCACCTCGACCGCCATTCGGTGGACTTCGCAGTCCTGACCGGCTCGCACATCCTCGGTGTTTCGACGCACTTCGATCCGGACTGGGGATCGGCGCTCGCGGCGGCGTACAACATGAATCTTGCCGCCAGATGGCTCGACCGGTCGCCCCGGTTTCGGGGCTCGATCATAGTCAACCACTCGGATCCGGAGGCTGCCGTGCGGGAGATCGAGCGCTGCGCGGGCGACAAGAGGTTCGTGCAGGTACTCATGGGAGCCGGCTCGAACCGGCTCTTCGGCCAGCGATTCTACCATCCCATCTACGAGGCGGCGTCGGCTCGCGGCCTGCCGGTGGCGATACACCCTGGGACCGAGGGGGCGGGCACCGCGGACACCCCCACCCCGGCCGGCAGGCCGACACGCTACTTTGAGTGGCACAACATCGTCCCGATCAACGCGATGGCGCACGTGAACTCGCTCGTCTGCGAGGGCGTGTTTGAAGAGTTTCCCCGCCTGAAGTTCATCGCGATCGAATGCGGGATCGCGTGGCTTCCCCACCTAATGTGGAGGATGGACAAGAATTACAAGGGGCTGAGGTCGCAGGTCCCGTGGCTCAAGCGGCTGCCCAGCGAGTACATCCGGGAGCATGTCCGCGTGACCACTCAGCCCACTGAGGAGCCGGCGAACCCAAAGCATCTCGTCCAGATCTTCGAGATGATCGGAGCCCCGCAGATGATCCTGTTCTCAAGCGATTATCCGCACTGGGATTTCGACAATCCGCGGACTGCGCTCCCGGGAGTCCCCGCGGACTGGAAGGAGCGGATCCTTTGGCGCAACGCCGCCGAACTCTACGGCCTCGAGTCCGTCACATCCGGCAGATGAGCAGCTCCCGCTCGTAGATCATCTCCTTCGGAAGCCGGTCGTGCAGGTCGATGAAGAGCTCCTCGTGGCTCATCACCTCCGCCCTCCACGCCTTGCGTTCGAACGTCTGAAGGTCATCGAAGCGCTCCTTTGGAAAATCGAGCCCCGACCAGTCGATGTCACGATAGTGCGGCATCCACCCAATCGGGGTCTCCTTGGCGAGGGTCTTCCCCGTAGCGCGCTCGACGATCCACTTGAGAATCCGCATGTTCTCGCTGAAGCCCGGCCAGAGGAACTTGCCGTCGGCTCCCTTGCGGAACCAGTTCACATGGAATATTCGCGGCGTCTCGCTCAGGTTCCTCTGCATGAAGATCCAGTGCGCGAAATAGTCGCCCATGTGGTAGCCGCAGAACGGCAGCATCGCCATCGGGTCCCTGCGGACCTTCCCCACGGTGCCGCCGGCCGCCGCGGTCGTCTCCGAACCCACCGTGGCCCCGGTGTACACTCCCGAGCTCCAGTTGAAGGCCTGGTAGACCAGCGGGATCGTTCCCGCCCTGCGGCCGCCGAATACGATCGCGCTGATCGGTACGCCGTTCGGGTTCTCCCAGTCCGGATCTATCGTCGGACACTGCGAGGCCGGCGCGGTAAATCGGGCGTTGGCATGCGCCGCGTGGCGGCCGCAGCCCGGCGTCCATTCGTTGCCCTGCCAGTCCGTCAGGAGCGGCGGCGGCTTCGGTGTCATGCCCTCCCACCAGACCCCGCCCTCCGGTGTAAGGGCCACGTTCGTGAAGATCGTGTTCTTTGAAAGCGCGGCCATCGCATTCGGGTTGGTCTGCACCGAGGTGCCGGGAGCAACGCCGAAGAACCCTGCCTCGGGGTTGATCGCGTGGAGGCGCCCGTCGGCGTCCGGTTTGAGCCACGCGATGTCATCGCCCAGCGTCGACACCTTCCATCCCTCGTCGGCAAGGGCCTTCGGCGGGACCAGCATCGCAAAGTTTGTCTTGCCGCAGGCACTCGGGAAGGCGGCCGTGACGTAGGTCTTCTCGCCCATCGGATTCTGGACGGCCAGGATCAGCATGTGCTCCGCCATCCAGCCCTCGTCGCGGGCGATGTTGGAGGCGATCCGCAGCGCGAAGCATTTCTTGCCGAGCAGCGCGTTGCCGCCGTATCCGGATCCGTAACTCCAGATCTCCCGGGCCTCGGGGAAGTGCACGATGTACTTTTCCTTGTTGCACGGCCACGGCACGTCCTTCGCCCCCTTGTCAAGCGGCGCGCCCACCGAGTGCACGCACGGGACAACCCGCTTCTCCGCCTTGTCGATCTCCTTGTACACCGGCAGGCCGATCCGCGACATGATCCGCATGTTGGCGACGACATAGGGGGAGTCCGTGAGCTGGACCCCGATCTGGGCCATCGGCGAGCCGACCGGCCCCATGCTGAAGGGCAGCACGTACATGGTGCGCCCGCGCATAGCCCCGTTGAATATCGCCCGGAGCTTCCGCCGCATATCGTACGGATTCATCCAGTTGTTCGTCGGGCCCGCGCCCTCGCGCGAGTGCGAGCAGATGAACGTCCTGTCCTCAACCCGGGCGACATCGTGCGGGTCGCTGCGCGCGTAGAAGCACCCCGGCCACAGCTTTTCGTTCAGCTTAATGAACGTCCCGCTGGCCACCATCATCTTGCACAATTCGTCATACTCCTCCTTCGAGCCGTCCACCCAGTGAAGCGAGTCGGGTTTGCAGAGCTCCGCCATCTTCTCAACCCAGCGAAGCAGGTGCTTGTTCTCGCTCAGCGGCTTGGAGGTGTGGTGTTTCGTCATAGGTTTCGTCCAAAAACCCTTCAAATGGGACCATTCCAAATCTGTCGAAGGTCGGTGTAACTAGTAAACTAGAATTTCCCGTCATCGCCCATCCGCCGGAGCCGAAACGGACCGCCGCAGCCGCGCGAGCCCCTCGCGGGATGCCCGGCGTCGCCCGCCCAGGGCTCGGTTCGGGGGCCGGCTCCTGCGCCGAAACTCGCGCAGCGGTTGGGGGTTAAGGGTTTGAGGGCAACCCCGAGTCCGCGAGGTTTTCGTTTTGATATGCTGCGGCTCACACCGGTAGTATTCCTGCTACTTCAATGCCGCCGACCTTATGAAACTTCCCAGGCCGAGCCACGCGCTGAGGTTGCTTGCCGCGATGTTTGTCGCGGGTCCGCTGCTCGCGGTTTCGCCGAAGTACCAGGACGCGCTCAAGGCGCGCATTGAAAGCGGCTACGCGATCGTGCTGCTTGCGGACGGCTCGAGAACGATGGTCCCCCTGGGTTCGCTGAAGGACGAGGACCGCGAGTGGCTCACGAAGCTGAGCGAGCAAAGCCCTCTCGCCCACGGCAAATCGGAGGTCAAGGTCGCCAAGGAGCAGGTCAAGGCCAAGAACACGATCGCGGTCTCAACCGTGGTGGGGCCCTTCGAGACCGTTCAGCTCAATCCGCCGAACGTAATGAGAGACCAGATCGGGGCGACATGCATGGTCTACGCCCGTGTCCACTGGCTGGACATCGCCGGCTACTATGTGAACAACGTCGACATCTACAGGATCATAAACAACGCGGACACGGACCATCCCTGGAAGAGCCCCAGTTACAGCGGGTCCATGTACAACTTAGTGATGAACTTCACCCCGCGCCCCGTGCTGCATCAATGGACGCCGAAGACGGACGCCTTCGAATGGACGAGAGCGGAATTGCGGAAAGGCCGCCCTATCCTGGCTGCATTTCCTAGGGAGGTATGGCAGGACCTGCCCCCGGGATTCGTGGGCCAACATCCCTGGAGCGGGGGAAGCGTCGGCCACCAGATCGTCATCAACGGCTTCACCTGGAACAAGGAGACCCGCGAAGGGACCTTTCACATCGTCAACTCATGGAAGGAGCTTCCGGAATTCGATCTGAAGACGAAGGCCGCAACAGGGGCCCTTGTAATCGAGGCGAGCCTTTCGCCCAAGGGGGAACCCATGGAGACGGTGGAAAAGACCAAGATCATCAAGGTGACCTTCATAAAGACACTTGGGAGCACCAGCCTTTTCCAGGTTGAAACCAACAAGGGGCTCGAGAAGGTCGCGGCGGCTGATGAGGACTCGGCGCGGGCAATGATCGAAAGCGCGGATCCGACCCAATAGCCGCGCCGGGCCTCAGGCGAAACCGCGGCTCCCGTGGGGCCTCGCGCGGATTCGCCGCATGCTGATTTCCCCGTTTGCGGCGAGTTCCGTCCCAAGGTTATTTGACCGCACGCGAAAAAACGGCATTCAGGGAAAGCGCCCCATGACAAACAAGGAAGGCCAGAAGCACCGTATCACGCTCCAGGAAATCGCACGCCGCGTGATGATTGAGCGTGGCCTCGACCCCGACTTCTCGCCCGCGGCAAAGGCTGAGCTTGCCGCCATCCGCGGGCCCGCCGTTGCGTCCGCCCAGTCCGCGCGCGACATGAGGGACCGACTCTGGTGCTCGATCGACAACGACGACTCCCGTGACCTGGACCAGCTCTCCGTCGCAGAGGCGCTTCCGGACGGCGCGGTCAAGCTCCAGGTTGCGATTGCGGACGTCGGCTCCCTCGTGCGGCCGCGCTCGGCAATCGACAGCCACGCAAGCGGGAACACGACGTCGGTGTACACGGCGGGAGGGATCTTCCCGATGCTGCCAGAGAGACTCTCGACCGACCTCACGTCGCTCGGCTATGGAGCGGACCGGGTCGCGTTTGTGATCGAGATGGTCTTTGACAGGGACTGCGCGCTCAAGGGCTCGGACATCTACGGGGCGCTCGTGCGGAACAAGGCCAAGCTCGCCTACAACGCCGTGGCGGCTTGGCTCGAGGGCACCGGGCCCATGCCCGAGGCGATCGGCGCCGTCGCGGGCCTGGACGAGAACATCAAGCTCCAGCACCGCGTCGCCGAGCGGCTGAGGGCGCTCAGGCACATGCGCGGCGCCCTTTCGCTGCAGACGCTTCAGGTGCGGCCGGTGTTTGACGGGGACATCCTTCAGGACCTCCTGGCTGACGAGAGCAATTCGGCGAAGAGCCTGATCGAGGAGTTGATGGTCGCGGCCAACGGAGTGACGGCGCGGTACCTCACCTCCCGAATGTTCCCTTCGGTTCGCCGCGTGGTGCGCACGCCCGCAAAGTGGGACAGGATTGTCGAGCTGGCGGCCGAAAGGGGGGCAACGCTCCCTGGCAAGCCCGATGGCAAAGCTCTGGAGCAATTCCTGCTCGCCGCAAAGCAGGCAGACCCGGGATTTTTCCCCGACCTGTCGCTCTGTGTCATCAAACTGCTCGGCAGGGGTGAATATGTCGTCGAATTCCCAGGGGGCACCGTGGCGGGCCACTTTGGACTGGCAGTCGCGGACTATGCGCACTCGACCGCCCCAAACCGCCGGTTCCCAGATCTGCTGATTCAGCGGCTGCTCAAGGCGGCCCTAACGGGCGCACAGCCGCCGTACAAGAACGACGAGCTGACCGAGCTCGCCCGGCACTGCACCGAGCAGGAGGACGCCGCCAAGAAGGTTGAGCGCCAGGTCGTCAAATCGGCGGGCGCAATGCTTCTATCGGCAAGGATTGGAGAGAAGTTTGACGCGACGGTCACGGGTTCTTCGGAGAAGGGCACCTGGGTCCGCATCTTCCATCCTCCGATCGAGGGGAAGCTGATCAGGGGGTTCGAGAACAAGAAGGTCGGCGACCGGCTGCGGGTTCAGCTCGCCTTCACGGACGTAGGGCGAGGGTACATCGACTTTGTCAGCGCGGGGGGATAGGCCGCTCAGCCGGACAGCCGGACCTGGGGCGGAAATGGATCCCCGCAAGGCTAAGCCACGAGGCTCACGAGACAGAATGCCGGGCCGCCCCGAAACGCGGCCCGGCGACCCCTAGTCCCCGGCAGATCCTGATGATGCAGCACAAATCTCTCAGAAGTGGTAGCCCACGCCTGCTCGCAGGCCCCAGTCCTTCCCGCCGTGCTCGTCGAGGTCGGCGCCAAGCGAGGCGTTCCATTCACGGTTGATCCGGTAGGTCGCCTTGACGCCGTAGTACAGGACATGGTCCGGGAAATTGGCTGCAGGCAGCCCGCTGTTGTTGAAGCGCGGCTCGGCCTGGTATTCCACGAATGGCGTCAGCGCCAGGTTCTTGAGCACCTGAAACTCGACGCCTCCCGTGGCCGTGTAGCCGAACCCCCTTTGGGAGACCCCCCCGGCATCCTGCCACGCCATCCCCGCGTCCGCGGTGACGAAAGGCTTGCCCCATGTCTCCATGAGGAAGCCCGTGAGGCCCAGCTGCGCCTCGTTGCGGTGGTCCTTGAAGCCGTAGCCATTGCCGTAAAGGTAGTCGTACACGAAGTTCGCATCGAGGCCCACCGCGTCGTTCCTGAACACGCTCCCGTTGGAGGTGAGTTCGAAGTCCCGGAGATCCTTTGGCGCACCTTCCTGCCTCTGGTACCCGAAGCTGAGCTCCGAATAATTGGTCCCCACGAGGCCGGGACCCGGGTCGGCAGCCGCCGGGCTCGGCGGCACGTTCGCAGAATCCTGCATCGACTGGGCCGATGCGGAAAGGGCCACGCCGAGCGTCAACGCGGCGAGCAGGCTGCTCTGTTTGATAGTTGGTTTATTCATTGTATTACTTTTTTGGATATAATCAGGCCGGTCTCCCGACCGTCCCGACCCTTTGTTTGACCCCGCGCGCCGGAAAAGTTCCAACACCCGCATCCGCACGGGTCGTCGCTTGTGATTTGCACTCCGCGCACCGGCGCTGGATGGGAACGCATCGGATGCACGCCCCTTGCGAAAACCGGTTTCGGGTGGTATCCTGTTTCCACGCCAGCGTGATGGCGGCACAGATTTTCGGAACAGCGACTCGGCGCCGCGTGTCAAAGGACGATGGCGGACCTGGATATCAAAATATTGGCACCATGAACTCAAAAACTCGAATCGCCCTCGCAGGAGCGGCATGCATCATGGGGTGTGCATTTGCCTCGGCAGCTTCGCCGGGCGTGCCTTCCGACAATCCCTCCGCCGCGTCCGATGGCCTGGTCGCGGGCCCGCCTCCGTCCCCGGCCTATGTCTGGATGACGGGCCACTGGAATTCGGAGAATGGCCAGTGGAAATGGATCTTGGCGCACTGGGAACTTCCCCCTTCGAGAAGTGCGGTCTGGGTCGGAGGCCATTGGGTCCCCCAGGGCGGAAGCTGGGCCTGGACCAACGGGGCCTGGAGCGTGGGCGACTCGCCGCAGCCCCAGGCCGGGCCGCCGCAACCCCCGGGCCAGCCGGCAGCGCAGGGCCAGGCAGCTGTGGGTCAAGGCGTGCCCATGCCTTCAACACCCGCGCCCTATGTCTACGGAGAGTATGGGCCGGGCGGCGTGGAGCGAGCCATTGACCAGCCGCCCGTGACGACCGACTACGGGCCCGTCCAGTACGATTCTGGGTACCCGGGCTATTACTGGACTTACGACCCGTGGTATTGGGGCGGATATCCCTGGGCGTATGTCGGCTGGGGCCCTGGAATCTACGGATGGGGCGGCGGGTACGGGCACTGGGGCCACTCGGGATACTATGGACGCGATGGAGGCCGCGGCGGATACTATGGACGCGGCTCCGGCGGATATTATGGACGCGGCTCCGGCGGTTATTCCGTACGCGGTGCCGGTGGCCACTACGGCGGCGGCCGCGGCCACTGACCGCATCCCTACTTCTCCGGCACGACGCCGAGGGACTTGGGTTCGCCGACTTCGACGTGCCCTTCCGGCAGGGGCTTTCGAACCAGGCCGCGGGTGTCCTGGCCGAAGAACTGCGAGGAATACGTCACCATCGAAGGCAGGATCTTGGCGAAGTCGCCCCCGCGCTCGCGAACGCTCATCCGCGTCACCCAAACCAGCCGGTGCTTCTTCTGCTTCCAAAGTGCCTGAAAGTCGTAGGCCATCAGGACGACAAAATAGCGGTTCTGCTCAATCTCCGACATCAGGTCATCACGCCGGAGCTTAAACGTCGCGATCTCTGTCCGGCCGGCCTGGGCCAGTTCTGAGTCGTAGCCGAGAAGCTGCGCGTTGCGCATGTCGGCCTGCTCTCGCTGCTCCTCCAGGGCCGCGACGCTGGCCATCTCTCCGGTCTCGTTGTCCGGCTGCGACCTGATGATCGCCGAGGAGGCCGCGCCGCCGCTGGGTCCCCCGCGGCCGCTCGTGGACGGCGGCGGGGGCGGAGCATGGACCGACGACTGCTGGTTGGCCTGGAGGTTCTCGTACGCGGCCGAGCCGGACGTGTCCTCCGTTCCGGTGGTCGTGCCCCAGTAGACCATGATCAGGAAATCCGTCTTGTTTGGATCGTGGTCGGCCTGGGGGGCGTAATTGCGCTTCGCCAGCGGCTCCACGATGGTCTTGGCCACATCCTCGAAGGTCAGCTTGTCGATCGTGTCGTCGCGCGCGGAACCCGGCAGTCGGCCGCCATTCCCGAAGGTGTAGGTCTCCGTCTTGAACGTTCCGTCGGCAAGCTTGACGCGCACGTAGTCATCGCTCGCCCGCGCGGAGACGGCCGTGATCTGGCCTTCGTCCGCCAGGAGGGCGGCGACCGGGGCCAGCCGACATGCGAAGAGGCCCGCCAGGGCGCAGACGGCCATGCGCTTGGGATGGGAGGCGCTCAGACCATTCGCTCGCTCAATCATCTGTGGACCGGGGTTGCCTTGCCTAACACCGCCGCCCGTGATTTCCCTTCGCCTTTCGTGGGGCGGCCACCAAGCTGGGCCCGTGACCAAGCTCTGTATTTTCACCGGCATGACCGTTGGAGGATACGTCGCAGGGTACCTTTCCTCGGACCTCGGCTTGTTCGCGGAAGTCATAGTGAGCGGCCTCGGCAGCATGGTGGGAGTCTACTTGGGCTGGAAGCTTGCCAAGAGAATCGAGCGTTGATTCACGGCATCTCCTGAGGAGCCCTCAATTCGGCTCCACATGCACCGAAACGTCACTCACGCGCAGCCGCGACGCAAGCAGTGTGTCCTTGACGGCGTGCGCGATATTGTGCCCTTCCCGCACGCTCATGTCGCCCGCCACACGAATCTGAATGTCGACCAGGTAGCTCAGCCCGCTCTTGCGGACGCGGCATCTGTGGAGGTTTGCGACACCCGGGACGCTGGCCGCTATCGCCCGGACGGCGTTCTCCAGCTTGGCCGGCACCGCGATGTCCATGATCTCATTGAGGGAACGACGGAAGATCTTGATGCCGTTGAAGGCGATAATGGCGGACGCGACTAGGGCCGCCCATCCATCCGCCGAGGCGTACCGGGGCCCGCCAACCACGGCGATCGAAATTCCCACGAACGCAGCCGCCGATGCCAAGGCGTCGGAAAGATGGTGCCACGCCTCCGCGCCGAGAGCAGTGCTTTCCGTGTCGCGCCCGACCTGGTCGAGGCGCCGGGAAAGGCCGACCTTTGTCCCGACGACTCCGGCCAGGATCAGTAGCGTCCACCACTGCGGCAGGCGCTGTGGATCTCGAATCTCGGTCACCGCGTGCCAGCCGATCCCGATGCCAGCTCCCAGGACTACGAGCGCCGTCATGAGCCCGGATACGGACTCGGCCTTCCCGTGGCCGTACGGATGGTTCGCGTCGGGCGGGCGGGCCGCCCATTGGAATCCGGCCCAGATCAGTATCGAGATCGCGATGTCGCTCAGGGACTCGACTCCGTCCGCCACGAGTGCGTACGCGTGACCCGCAATTCCGCCGACGACTTTGGTCGTGGCGAGGACGGCGTTCAGCGCCATGCCGCGCGCGATCAGCCGGGCGCCCTTGCGCGCCCGGTCGGCAACGGCAGCTTGATATGCGGGGAGATCGTGTGGCATCGCCGACGGGACGCTTGGGCAGCACCCTGAAAATCTCAACACCTCGCCGTTGACCCGGGCGGCCCACGCTCCATGATCCCGGCACGCCATGGCAGCACGGACAAGCTCAATGCCGCATGATCCCGTGAAGCAATTCTCCGTGTTCGCTGAAAACCGGGTCGGGCGTCTCTACGACCTCACGTCCCTGCTGAAGGATAACAATGTGCACATCATGGCCATTACGGTCCTCGACACGACGGACAGCTCGATCATCCGCCTCGTTGTGGACGACCCGGCAAAGGCGCGTGAGTTGATGGTGAACAATGATTTCCCCTACGGGGAATCCAACATCCTCGTCGTCGAGATAGGCGACGAATCGGAGCTGCGCAGCGTGCTGGCCGCCCTCCTGGAGGCGGAGATAAACATTCACTACGTCTACAGCTTCATCAAGCGGCCTCTGGAACGTTCGGCTATCGCGATAAGCGCGGAGGATCCGGAGACCGCGGCGCAGGCCCTTGGGCAGCGCGGATTCAAGGTTCTCCAGCAAAACGATATCTCAAGGTAGGCCCGGGATGTGTCCCGCGGGGGGCCCGCAGGTCGCCTTACTGCGCGATCTGGCCCGGACCCTCGGCGTCAAGCTGATAGATCCCCGTCATATATCCGCTCTCAAACGTGGCGCTGACCTTGAACGTCCCGCGGAACGAGATGGGCACATCCTGGGTGATCGGGACGCCCTTGGGGGTCCTCACGATCACCCAGTCGTTCATATTGGGCACGGTGCCGTAGCAACACGCCATCTGGTTTGCCATCAGCAGGAATTCAACGGCCTTTCCGTTGTCGAGCTTCGTGGGAAGCATGAACCCGGTCACGATGGCCTTCCTGCCGCTCCATCCCTTCACCACCGGCGGAATCTGGTCCTCGCCGGTCGGCGGCGAACCCTTGGGATTGGCGAGTGGATCGTACTCGGGGGCGATGAACTTGTAGCCCGAGAGCCGGTCAAATCCCAGCTTCAGGTAGCCGTTGTCGACCTCCGGCGCAGGGATCTGAAACTGTGCCGGGGCGCCCGACAGGGCGAGCGGCAGTGCGGCAAATGCCAGGAGGAATAGCTTCACCGTCCCAACCTACCACAACCCCGTGTTTCGTCAAAGGGCCTATTGTCCGAGCACCGGCCCCAGGATTGCGACGCCTATGAAAGCGGCGCCAGATTCTCCGCAACCGGAAGCCGGTAGGCCTTTGCCGCAGGGACGACACCGCCGAGCGCGCAGAGAACGATCAGGCCCGCCGGCGCGAGGGCCAGCACCGGATGCAGCTCTGCAAGCGACAGCACGACGCCGGTCTGCGCCCGGATTATCCGCGCGACGGCGGCAAAAAGAACGATGTAGACCCCAAATCCCGCAGCCGCGCCAAGCGCGCCTATGCAGGCCGATTCCGCGACGACCGCCCCGAACACGAGCCGGCGCCTCGCGCCAAGCGACCTGAGGATGGCGATGTCCCGTTTGCGGGCGTTCATGGAATTGTAGATGCTGGCCAGCACGGACGCGGCTGCGACCAGCGCCACGATGTAGGCGACTAGCGCGAGCACGCGGTCGAACCAGCTGATCTTGCTGAAAAGGTCGGCAAGTATGGCCCCGATGGGATACGCAAAGGTGAGGCGGTTGCCCTGCTTGTTGATCATGATGTCCAGCATGAAGCCGGCGGTGGGGGAGCGGAGCTTGATCAACACGGCGCTAATGTCGGTTGCCGCACGGGGATCGTGGCCACTCATGGTCTGGACGCCCTTGATCGGAATCAGGATCACCTTGTCCAACGGGGTGTTCGTCGGTTTCAGGATTCCAACGACCGCGTAGGTCTCGGCGTGCTGGGCGCTGGGGTCGTAGGCAAGCCCGTGGAACGGATGGAAAGTATCGCCGACCCTCAGGCTGAGCCTTCCCGCGGCAAAGCTGCCCACGACCGCCTCCTTCGCTTCCTCCGAGAACAACCGGCCGCCGGGCGCGACCTCGTATCTCCTCCCCGGGGCATACTCCACGTCGCTGAAGAGTCCGGGAATCGTACCGACGATGCGGTACCCCTTGAGGTTGTCGCCGACCGCTATCGGAATCGCCACCTTCACCGCCGGCTGGCGCCGGATGTACTCGTAGTCCTGCCATGCAAGGTTTCCGGGCGACGCCTCGAGGTGGAAGATCGCGTTGAGGACCAGCTGGAGCTTGGAGCCGCGCGCCCCGAGAACGGCGTCGAAGGCCGTCGTGGTCTGCAGGAACGACTTCTGCGCCTGGGCCTTCACCATCCAGACGGTCATGAGAAGGCCCCCGGCAAGCGCCAGGCTTCCCGCCGTGACAAGGGTGGAGAGCGCGTGCTGCCTCAGGCTGCGGTAGACAATGAGGAGCAGCGTCATGGGGCGCCCTCCGCGGCCGCGACGTTGAGCGAGGCGAAGTCCTGGACGTGCCCAAACTCCCCTAGGACGTCGTCGTCATGGCTCACGAGAAGGAGCGCGGCGCCGTTCTCCCGGCACGCCTCGCGAATGAGGGCCAGCGCCTCGCGCGAATTGCGCCGGTCGAGGTTACCGGTGGGCTCGTCAGCCAGCACGAGCGCGGGTCGGTTCGCGAGGGCGCGGGCCACGGCGACCCGCTGTTGCTGCCCGGTTGAAAGCTGCCTCGGGAAATGCTCGAGCCTGTGGCCGAGGCCCACCCGCCCCAGGAGTTCGCGCGCACGCCGAAAATCCGCTCCTGCGGGTGAAAAGCTCATGCCGAGGACGACATTCTCGATGACCGTGTACCCCTGCAGCAGATTGAAGGTCTGGAAGATGTACCCGAGCTTGGCGGCCCGAAGCCGGTCCCGCGAAGGCTCCGGTAGCGACGCCATGTCCGTTCCGTCAATCCCGATCGTCCCTGAGTCGGCCGCGAGGATCCCCGCCACGAGGTTGAGGAAGGTCGTCTTCCCACACCCGCTCTCGCCACGCAGGGCGCGCTCCTCACCCACGGCGAGCTCGAACCGCGGGATGTTGACGACCTCCACCCTCGCGCCCTCGGGCCCGGCGAACGACTTGCGAAGATCTCTGACGTCGAGCATGGCTCCTTAAACATGTGAGGACGCGCGGGAATGCCAAACGTTTTGCGCGTTCCCGGGAAACTTGGGGAGGGATTGCAACGGCACGCGAATCTCGCAATATTGGGCGTATCCCATGCCGAATGCCGCGAACGAGTTGCTGATCCTGGGACTGCTCATCGCTGCGAACGGGATACTGACCGCAGCCGAGACGGCCGTGGTGTCCGCGCGAAAGGTCAAGCTAAGGCGGATGGCGGAGGCTGGACGGGAAGGGGCGAAGGCGGCGCTGGCCATTGCCGAGCACCCAGGCCGTTTCCTTGGGCTGGTTCAATTCTGGCTCACCATCACCTCGGTCATCGCTGGCGCGGCCCTGGTCGCATCCGCCTCGCAGGAATTCTCGTCCTGGTTCTCCCGCTGGCCCGCGGCCGCACCGTGGGCGGAGATCATCGGCCTGGTCGCAGGCACGCTGGTCGTCAGCTCGGCCATGCTCTTCTTCGGCGAGCTCCTCCCGAAGAGGATTGCGCTGTCGAATCCGGAGCGGGCCGCGGCGATCCTCGGCCCCGCCATGCGCACCATCTCGCGCGTGGTGAGCCCGTTCTCGGCAATGCTGGGCTCGGCGAGTGACTCCGTGGCGGCCTCGCTGGGCTTCAAGCCGAGGCCCGTGGCGGAGACCGTGGGTGACGAGGACGTGCGGGCACTCGTCGAGCGGGGGCTCCACGCGGGCGTGTTCAAGAGGGCGAAGAAGGAGATGGTCGAGGGGGTGCTGTCGCTCGACAATCTCGCCATAACGGCGATCATGACGCCGCGCTCCAAGATCGTCTTCCTCAACATTGACGACAACGAGGAGACTAACTGGAGGAAGATCGTCACGAGCGGGCATTCGTACTTTCCCGTCTACCAGAAGAACCGCGACCAGGTGGTCGGGATGGTCTCCGTGAAGGCGCTCTGGGCGCATTCCGCGATAGGGCTTCCGACGACGCTGAAAAACCTGCTGGTCCCCGCCTTGATCGCCCCGGAATCGATGACGGCCATCCAGCTGCTCGAACAGTTCAAGAAGACGGGCCGCCATACGGCGGTAATCTCTGACGAGTTCGGCGCCGTCCAGGGCCTTGTGACGCTGATCGACGTTTTTGAGGCGATCGTGGGCGATCTCCCGGAGCCGGGGCAGCGCAACCAGGCATCGGCAAAGCGCAGGGAGGACGGATCTTGGCTTGTCGACGCGACCCTCCCGATAGCCGAGTTCAAGTCCATCCTTGGGTTTACGGGCGCGCTTCCCGACGAGGCCGAGGCAGAGTACCGGACGGCGGGGGGGTTCGTGGTAACGCAATTCGGGCGCATTCCCGCCGTGGGCGATCATTTCGAATGGCAGGGCTGGAGGATCGAGGTGGCGGAGATGGACCGCCGAAGGGTCGACAAGGTGGTGGTGGTCGCGGCGGCGCCGCCGGCCGGGACCGCGCAACCCGCCGCGTGACGGCGCCAGCTGCGAATATCTTGTCGGCAAACGGGCGTTGCGTTTAACGGGGACGCCGCCGACGTTTCGCACATGGCGGAAACATGCAAGATGCCTTCACCGGACAACCCACCTGCATCCGCGGCCCCGCCCTCCCAGACGCGGCGGGGAGAGCCGCTCTTCAGGACGATCACGAGCGACGACTGGAAGCGCTCGCTCGCCTTGGCTCGGCGGCTGCCCAATGCAGTCTCAGAGCAGATACGGACCGCGATCTCGTCCTCCTTGCGGAAGACGAAGTGAGCCTGCTTGAGGGCGCGGGCGCCGAATGGGCCGCGCTTGGATCCGCCATCCGGGAATTCCGGAGCCGCCTGCCGCTGCGCGCGCTCTCCGACTTCGGCTTCTCGGACCAGGAGGCAAACCCCCTGGAGGAGGCCAACCCTTCCCTTCGCCGGATCGGCGTCGGCGTGGAGGCGTGGGCGTTCGCGGCGGTCCGCGACGGCTCGGTCTACAAGTTCTACCTCCCGCGCGAGGAAAAGAGGATCGGGAGCGCGTTCGGCTTCGCGCGGGGCGACGAGACGCTTCTCTCGGCCAGGGCGGGCCTGGGAGACTACAGGGCGCTCCTCGAGAAGCTCCTTGTGATCCATCTCATCGGCGGCATGGCCACGGAGGTGGTCGCCCTGACCCCGGAGGGCATCCTCGTTGCCAAACAGGCGCTCGGCGAGCCCCTCCCCCAGGGCGACGACATGTCGCGCGATCTTCCCAGGATGCTCATCGAGATCCCGTCGCGCTTCTTGAGGGCTGACCGCGACCACCCGCGGCTCCTCTTCGTCAACGGGGCTCCCTTCCTGGTCGCGGACCTCCACGCGAGGAACTTCGTCAGGGGCGCAGACCGCGCCCTTCGTGTGATCGACCTGGTCGCAGGCCCCTGGCCCGCGGGGGCGCCCCTGCTGGACCCGCTGATCACGGCTTGGCTGGATCGCGTGCGCGCCGACCCTGCGGCCCCGGCCCTCCCCGGCGCTCCCGATTCGGAGCTCTGATGCCCCTCGGGTTAGCCCTTCTCTGCGGCCAGCACCGCTAGGATCGCCTCAGCCTGCTTGCTGGTCGTCCCCTTGTAGTCGGTATAGATGATCTTGCCTCCCTTTATCAGGTAGGCCTGGCGGTTCGCCCGGCCGCCCGGGTACGTTGTCACGCCGAAGGCATTGATGACGCTGTCATCCGTGTCTGCGACAAGCGTGAACGGCAAATGGTACTTGTCCTTGAACGCCTTCTGGTCGGCGACGCTGTCGCGGCTCACGCCAATCACCGCAACCCCCTTGTTTGTGAGGCTCTCGTACCCGTCCCGCAGCGAGCAACCCTGGGCCGTGCATCCGGGCGTGTCGGCCTTGGGATAGAAATAGACCAGCGTGTAGGTCTGCTTGGAATAGACGTCAGCGAAGCTGACCGGCTGGCCGGTCTCCGCGACGCCGGTTATCTCCGGGGCCTTGTCGCCCACTTTGAGCTCTGCTCTTGCTGTGTTGGACATGGCTAGGGTGGATGATAGGACGAGGAGTGGAATAATCGACGGTTTCATGGGCGTTGAAAGCTGGCCTCAGAAGGCTCCTTTTGCAAGCCGGGCCGGGGTCGAAAGAATCGACGCCCAAAGGGCACCTTTTCCGGAACCTTTAGCAGCGGTCCGGAGACTAAAAACCTCCCTCCGGAAGGCTCCGCTGACCGGCATTGCATTTGTGCGCGTTCTCTGTAAGCAGCATTACCTTCATG
>CAZHPC010000018.1:0-41700 GCA_964534685.1 uncultured Opitutaceae bacterium | reverse complement strand
TCTCACCGACTTTGCGGTAGCCACTCGAAGTCGGGGGGCGCGCTCAATGAATCGGCCGAACTGCTCTGGGGCTTGGCCGCCGTGTGCGAGTAGTTTATCCAGGCGAACCTGCTGACCGGCTCGTCCGGAATCCGCCGGCGGTGCTTCCCGCAGCGGGTAGTTTTCTGAGCTTTTCATTCGGAGATGCGTAAGCGCTCAATTCTCGCAGGATGAAGTGGGAACTTGGCGCTTAAGGATGACGGCCACAGATGGGATCAGGCTTCGGCCACGCACGGAACGGCCGGCTGGGCCTCGTCTGGCGTGCGGCGCACGATCAACATCAGGGTCTCGACTGCAAATGGCTTCGCCAGATACGCCGTCACGAGCCTTTTCATCGCTTCATCGCCTTGGTCGTTAACGCCGATCATGATGATGACGGGAAGGTTGGGATTCCTCCGTCGGTGATGATCGAGATGCTTATCGCTGATCGATTCACCTGACTTTGCATCAGTTGCGAGAAGGCGACCCGCGGCGCAAAGACAGACCAGCGCGCCGTGAACGGCGTCTTTGTCCCATCCGAACGGCGATCGCTGAAAGTGTGCGAGTATACGCTCGGACGCGTTTCAACGCGACTAGCCGAGTTTGAGTCGTTCTGGCAATGTTTGTAACTCGTTGCTGGGAAATTACGCTACCATGAGTTGTCATTTTGCGCCAATTCATGGCAGCCGCGACGAAAAGGCTAATAAACAATAACGAAGGCGATATGGTGGGCCCACAGGGATTCGAACCCTGAACCAAAGGATTATGAGTCCTCTGCTCTAACCGTTGAGCTATAGGCCCGCAAAACCCAAAGAACCGAGAAAGCGTGCGTAGTCCCCTTTTCATTCTCAACAGGAATCTGGACGGACGTCGGACTCGGCTGTCCAACGGCTCATTCCCGGGTGGCGACCGCACCGGATCTTGACGGATCGAAAGGACGGGAACCGGGAGCCCGGCGAGCGGGTAGGGGGGGCGATTGCTGATTGCCACCCAATACCTGCTCTGACCGAATGGCGTTTATTATAAGGCGCCGCCAATGACCGGGATATACCGCGGAGACCAAAGATTGCGGATGTTCGCGCTATCGTTCACTGCGCTCTTCTTGGAGCTCATGGTGATAAGGTGGGTCCCGTCAGTGGTCCACCTGATAGCGTTCTATGCCAACCTGATGCTCCTAAGCTCCTTCCTGGGGCTTGGCGTTGGTGCGATGGCAGGCAAGTCGAAGCGGCAACTGATTGGGCTGTTCCCAACGTTTTTGGCCCTGGACATCGCGATTCTCGTGCTGAGCCGCCACGTCGTGTTTGGAACGGCGGCCGGGGAAGCCCGGCTTTCGAGCCTTAGCCCGACGGTGATGAACACCTTTGTGCTGATCACGATTTTCGTGGCCAACACGCTTCTCTTCGTGCCGCTCGGCCAGAAGATCGGCGAACTCTTCGACTCGTTGCCGAAGCTCTCGGCATATGCCTGGGACCTTGCGGGGAGTCTCTTTGGAACGCTGTGCTTCGTGGCCTTTTCCTTGAGGTACTTCTCGCCCGTTTGGGGAATGGTGACGGTGATGGGGTTGTACTTTCTCATATCGTCGCGCAAGCGCTGGCCGCTGGATGCTGCCATATTCGCGGCGGTGCTTGGCGCCATGTTCCTTACGAGCGAGCGGGGGGCGATCTGGTCGCCCTATCACTATATCACCGTGACCAAGTTTGATACACCCGACGTGCCGGAGTCTGAGCCTCCCGCCGACCTACTGACCATGGTCGATCCGCCCGTTTACTCGGTGCACGTCAACCACTTCTATTACCATTACAACCTGTCGATGGATCCAGTGCGCTATTCGCAATCGTCCAAGGAGGGGCAGATAGCAGCGGCAATACTGCCGTATTACGTCGCACCGTACAAGCTGGTCAAGGGGCGGGACCGCGTCCTTGTACTTGGCGCGGGCGGCGGCGCCGATGTCGAGGGCGCGATAATCGCCGGGGCCCGCCACATCGATGCGGTGGAGATCGATCCCGTGGTGGTGCAGGTCTCCCGGCGGTTCAACGCGGGGGCGCCCTATTCTGATCCCAAGGTGACGGTCCATGTGGACGACGCGCGCGCGTTCCTCGCCAGGGCGAAGCCGGGGTATGACCTGGTGGCCTTCGGGTTGCTCGATTCGCATGCGCTCTTTAGCAGCATGAACAACGTGCGCTTGGACGGCTACGTCTACACCGTGGAGGGCATCCGCACCGCATTCAACCTGCTCAACGAAAAGGGAACGCTCTCGCTGGCATTCGTTGCGGAGAAGAACTGGCTGGCGTACAAGCTCTATCAGCTGGTGGCCGAGGCCACCGGGCGCACACCGGTGGTCTACATCGTTCAGAAGACCGTGATCATCTGCGTGCCGAAGGATCCTGGCGTGACCCTCCCAGCCAAGCTGGCTGCATTTCGCCGCTACGAACGCGACCTGTCCCGTCCGCACGTCGACCTGCCCACGGACGATTGGCCGTTCCTCTACCTGCTCAACAAGGGTGTTCCGCGGGACTACCTGATCGCCATCGGCAGCCTGCTGGCGATATCGCTGATTTCTATCCTTGGCCTCGCAGGCCGATCGTTCGGGCTGGAAGACCTCCACTTTGGGCTTCTTGGCTCCGGGTTCCTGCTGCTCGAAACGAAGAGCATCACCGACTGTTCGCTCTATTTCGGCGCCACATGGCTGGTGACGGCGGTCGTGGTGAGCGGCGTGATCCTGATGATCATGGCCGCCAACCAGGTGGCAGCGCGGCTGAAGGCGTTTTCGTTTTCCCTCTATGCGCCGCTCTTTCTCACGCTTGTCGTTCTGTTCCTCGTGCCGCGCGAGGCGATCCTCGGGTACTCGCTGTCGGTCCGTGTGCTTTGGACGCTCCTCATAGTACCGCTGCCCATATTCTTTGCCGGAGTGATATTCTCGACGACTTTTCGCGACGCCGCGGTGGCCTCTGAAGCCATCGGCGCAAACCTCATCGGGGCCATGGTCGGGGGATTCTGTGAGTACTTCGCGATGTCGGTGGGGAGCCTCCGCCTCTCTGTGCTCGTGATGGTGGCATACTTGGCGAGCATGCTGGCCCTTCTCGTGGCGAAGCGCGTCCGATCGGCCTGATTTATCCGTTGAGCAAGGGCCCACACGACATCAGCCTGGATCCCGCCATGCTGGCCCTAGCCTCGATCAAGATGTTAACGCCGCCGGTGAAGTCGATTGGGAATGGCGGGCCGCCAATGTCGGGGGGATATCATGAGCCTTAGGATCTGCATGATCGGGTGCGGCGGCTTTGCGGAGCTGTGCCATGGACCGGCACAGCGGAAGCTGAGAGCTTCCGATCCGAATCTGGTGCTCGCGGCCTGCTGCGACGCGGACTTGGAACGCGCAAGGAAATACGCTGCGGAATTCGGCTATGCGCGCAGCTATAACGACAGCGAGGCGATGCTCACGGCTGAGAAGCCCGACGCCGTCATCCTGGCCGTCCCGCCTCCGGCAACCTGCGGCGCCGCCAGCTTTGTGCTAGAACGGGGAGTGCCGCTTTTGCTCGAGAAGCCGCCCGGGCTGGGTCACGAAGAGCTGGGACGGCTGATTGCCGCCGCCGGGAGGGGTGGGGCGGGCGCTCAGGTCGCCTTCAACCGCCAGTACATGCCGGTGATGCGCAGGGCCCGGGAGATCCTGGACGGAGCGTTCAGCCCGGAGACCGTGGCGCGGATAGACTATGAAATGGTTCGGTTTGACAGATGGGACGCCGATTTCTCGACCACGGCCGTCCATGCGATAGACGCGGTGCTCTACCTGGCCAGGAGCCCGTTCCGCACCGCGGAATTGGGTTTTCAGCCGCACAGGAGCGGCAGTCTTGAGGCGACAAACGTCATGGTCGAGGCGGAGTGCGAATGCGGCTCGAAGATCCTGCTGAAAATCCTGCCCGTGTCCGGTGCGAACCTGGAGACCGCACGGATCCACGCGCTTGGCCAGTCAATGACGGTGAGGATTCCGGTGTCCCCCCAATCAAAGGGCGACGGCTGCGTCGAACTCTGGCGCTCGGACACCCTGGTCTCGTCGTTTACCGACCGCGACACAGGCGCCGTGGAGAGGCTCGGTGTCCTGGCGGAAACCGAGGCGTTTCTGGGATCCGTTCGGGCAGGAAAGCCCTTCTCTCCGCGTCTCCAGGAATGCCACCAGCAGGTGGATCTGATGGAGGCGATCAGAGCCCGCCATTGCGGGCCGATCCGATTCGAGCGGCGTTGATTTTTCCGATCCTGACGCGTGCATTCCCTGATCCACAGACTCCCACCGGATGGGTCGCTTTTTGCGGCGATAGTCCTGCAGGACAAGGCGACGGTCTTCTTCGTCATCGGCGGGTACCTGTTGATGCTGATCACCGTGGGCGTCGTGTTCAGGCATTTCAGCAAGGACACGAGCGACTACTTCCGGGCGGGCGGCAAGGCGGCGTGGTGGCTCATCGGCGGCAGCGTCTTCATGCGCGGATTCAGCGCGTGGACATTCACAGGCGCGGCCGGGGCGGCATTTCAGGCCGGCTGGAGCCTGCCGCTTATGTTTGGGGCAAACGCGCTTGCGTTCCTCACGGTCGCCGCCGTTTCCGGAGCCTGGTTCCGGCAGCTCAGGTGTGTCACCTCCGTCGATATCATCCGCCTGCGTTTTGGCGCGGGACTTGAGCAGTTTGCCGCCTATCTCGGGATGCTCACGGGTCCCATCTACGGTGGGATACAGCTCTACGGCCTCGCCATCTTCACGTCGATCCTCCTGGGAACCAACATCTACTACACGATCGTATTGCTGGGGCTGGTAGTCCTGTTCTACGCGGGGATCAGCGGTGCCTGGGCGGTCATGGCCGCAGACTTCATCAAGGCTATGGTGCTTGTCCCAATCACGGTCCTGCTTGCCGTCATCTGCCTGCACGAGGTCGGCGGAGTGGGGGGGCTCCTGGACGCCATTGGGCACGCAGGCCTGACGACGGCATTCAAGCCGGTGAAGACTCCCGAAGTGCTTGCCACAATGACGGGGGTCAATCCGGGCTGGTTCACCTGGGCCTTCTTCCTGGCATGGTACGGCAACGCCATTCTGCTTGGGAACGAGCCCTCGAGCGCGGGAAGGTACCTCAGCGCCAAGGACGGCGGCGGAGCCCGCCGCGCCGCGCTTCTGGCCGCGGGTCTCTTCGCGCTGGGGCTGTTCATCTGGTTCATCCCCCCGATGACCGCGCGCCTCTTCATTGCGGACGAGGTTGCGGCCATGCCGCTGCCAAAGCCGGCTGAGGGAGCCTACGCGGCGATTGCCATCCACTTCCTGCCGGTTGGCCTGGTGGGGCTGGTGCTTGTCGGGATGTGCGCTGCCACGATGAGCGCGCTGGATGTGGGCCTGAACCTGCTGGCAGGGAACATCACGCAGAACATCTACCCGGCGGCCTGCCGAATGATCCGGGTCACTCCCCTTGAGGGTCGCGCACGGCTCGCCCTCGCGAAGCTTGTCACCCTTTGCTGCGCCATCGCCGTCATCTGCTGCGGCCTTGCAATGGCCAAGTTTGGCAGAGGCGGAATCTTCAACATCCTCATCGACGTAATGGCGACCATTGCGGCCCCGATTTCCGTGCCGCTGGTGCTTGGCCTCTTTGTGCGCCGCGTGCCGCTCGCAGCCCCGTTTGTCTCCATAGGAGCGGGCCTCCTCGTATCGCTCTCAATCTACCTGGCGCCGCTTCTGCTCGGCACCAAGCCCTGGGTGTTCCAGGGCCAGGTGGGGGCGGTCGTCTTCGTGAGCCTTGTCAGCTTCCTTCTCGTCCGCGCATTGGTCGCGCCCGACGCGGAGACACTCGCCCGGGAGCAGGAGTTCTTTTCCCGGCGCGATCGTCCGGTCGATTTCGCGGCGGAAATCGGCGAAGGCAATGACGGGCGGCAGCTGCTCATCATCGGGGCGTTTGGCACGGCGCTCGGGCTCGCAATACTACTCCTCCTAATCCCCGCCAGCAGCACGGGCCACGCCGGAAAGATTTGCGCGGTGGCCCTATCCACCCTTTCAATAGGCGCCCTAATGACCTGGCTCGGCTTAAAGGCCGGCAGGACCGGCCGCTCCGAGGGATAGTGCTGCAAGGCGCCCGCACCCGCCGATGGCTCCAACGAACAAGGACCTTTCCAGGTATGCTGAGCAGTACCGAGCTGCGCTGCTTGGCGATGTCGTTCCGTTCTGGGAAAAACACTCGGCGGACCAGGAGTATGGCGGCTATTTTTCGTGCCTCGACCGCAATGGGTCCGTTTACGACACGGACAAGTTTGTCTGGCTTCAGGCGCGGCAGGTGTGGACCTTCTCGATGCTCTACAATCAGCTGGAGAGGCGTGAATCCTGGTTCCGACTCGCGCGGCTAGGAGCGGAGTTTCTCGCCAGCAACGGACGAGACGGGGAAGGCAACTGGTACTTCAGCCTCACGCGCGAGGGGCGACCCCTCGTCCAGCCCTACAATATCTTCTCCGACTGCTTTGCGGCGATGGCGTTCAGCCAGTATTCACTGGCTGCGAACGACGAGCATGCCGGGGAGGTGGCGGCCCGCACGTACCGCAACATACTTGACCGAAGAGCCAATCCGAAAGGGAGGTACTCGAAGACGGTTCCCGGCACCCGCCCCATAGTGTCACTGGCGCTGCCCATGATCCTCGCCAACGTGACGCAGGAATTGGGGTGGATGCTCGAACCCGGTATTCACGACCGCACGCTCGACACATGCGTGGACGAGGTTTTTTCGCTGTTCCTCGATGGGGACCGGCAGGTTCTCCACGAACACGCGGCGCCGGATGGGTCGAAGCTCGACTGTTTTGAGGGCCGTTTGCTCAACCCGGGTCACGGCATAGAGGCCATGTGGTTCATCATGGACATTGCGGAACGCCGGAAGGACGGGTCGCTGGCCGGGCGGGCGGTCGACGTGGTCCTCAAGACCCTGGAGCTCGGTTGGGACGCCGGGCCCGGGGGGGTTTTCTATTTTCTCGATTCACAGGGCCATCCTCCCCAGCAGCTGGAATGGGACCAGAAGCTGTGGTGGGTCCACGTGGAGACGCTCGTCGCCCTCCTCAAGGGCTACCGCCTCTCGGGCCGGGAGGCCTGCTGGTCATGGTTCGAGCGGGTGCATGCATACACCTGGGGGCATTTCCCGGACCCCGAATTTGGGGAATGGTTCGGCTACCTCAACCGCCGCGGAGAGGTCCTGCTGCCGCTCAAGGGAGGGAAATGGAAGGGTTGCTTCCATGTCCCGCGGGGTCTCTATCTTTGCCTAAAGGAGTTTGAGAAACTGGGCGCAGGCCCGATGCACAAGGATTCCTCGTGAAGCGCATCGCCGTGCTGCCGATGGATGACCGTCCGGTCAACTACGACTATCCGCGCTACCTCGCGCGCGCCGCCGGCATGGAGGTCGTGCTGCCCCCCCGCGAATGGCTTGGGAACCCATGGCGTGCCAGCCGGCATTCCGAGCTCGTGGATTGGTTGGGGAGGACGGCACCGGAGTCCGACGCCGCCGTGGTGGCGATCGACACGCTGGCCTACGGGGGCCTTATCCCGTCGCGCACGTCGCCCGAATCGGCGGAGGCCGTGCTCGCGCGGCTGGGAATCCTGCGCCGCATCAAGGCCGCCCGTCCCGGCCTGCCGATTCTGGCTTCAAGCGTCATCCTGCGGATCAACCGGTCCGATTCCAGCGAAGAGGAGAAGCCCTACTGCGCCGTGTACGGCAGCCGGCTGTTCCGGCTGTCCTCGCTCGAGCACAAGGCCGAGCTCGGCGAGGCCACGTCGGCCGAGATCAGCGCCCGGGATTCGCTGCGTGCAGAGATACCCGACGACGTCTACGGCGACTATCGCCGCGGGCGCTTCCGCAACCATGCCATCAACTGCGCGATGCTGGACTGGGTCGCCGAGGGGGTCTTCGACTACCTCCTGCTGCCCCAGGACGACACGGCGAACTACGGCTGGAACGTTGCCGAGGCGCGCAGCATCCAGGCGCTCATCCGATCTCGATGCATTGGCGACCGGGCCATCACCTACCCGGGCGCCGACGAGATCGGCTGCCTTCTGCTCGCGCGCTTCGCCTGCCGGGAGGCCGGCTTTGCGCCGAGGATCTGGCCCCGGTACTCCGGGGTCACGGGCCCGTTCGTCGTTACGGCGTACGAGGACCGGCCTTTCCACGAGCTCCTGAAGGCGCATCTGGCGCCGCTGAACGGGACGATCGCCGGGTCGCCGCAGGAGGCCGACCTCACTCTGTTCGTGAATGCGCCTGTCGAGAGGCAGGGTAATGGGGACAGCCAGTGGCTGATCCTACGGGGCGTCGAAACCGTCCGGGCGCAGCTGCCGCAGGAGTTTCATCCGTGGCTTGAGCGGTTTGTGGAGAGCGAGGGCTTCCGCGCCACCCGCCGCGAGATTCAATCACCTGGCCGCAGCCCCGAGGAGTTCGTTCGCGCCCTGCTGGCCACGCTTGCTTCTTCCCGGCCGGTGGCGGTGGCGGACGTGGCCTACGTCAACGCCGCCGACCTGGTCCTCGGGGGCCTTCTTCGCCAGCTGCCGCAGGTGGCGGGTCTAGCGGCCTACGGCGGGTGGAACACCGCTGGGAACACCCTTGGCACGGTCCTCGCCCAGGCTGTCATTCGCGTTCTCGCTCTTCGCGCCGGACCGACACGCGAGCAGGACGCCGCGCACCTTGAGTTCCTCTTCATGCGGTTTCTGGATGACGACCTGTACCAGGGGCGCGAGCGCACGCGCTGCATGCTCGAGGACTTGCCCGCCGAGGGCATGGCTCCGACGATGGAGCGCCTGCCCGATGGCAAGGCCGCCGGCATCGAGGGCCGCGTGGCCTCGAATCTCGCAATCGCGGCCGGCGGCCTGCGCGACCTCTTTGTCCGCGCCAAGCGGGTTCGGGACGTGCGTGTGAGCCACATTCATCTCCCGTGGCGAAGACTGTTCGAGGTGGGTTTCGACGTTCGGGTCGACATCGACTGAACCGTCCTTCCAGATGATTGCCCGTTTTCGCCGTGCCTTTTCGACCCTGGGCTGTCCGGATCTCTCGCTGGAAGGGGCGCTTTCATTGGCGGCGCGCCATGACATCGAGGCGGTGGAACTGAGGACGCTCGAGGGAACGAGCGACATCCCAGCGCTGTTTGCGCGCAGCGGCAGGGATGCCGTCCTCAGCACGCTAAGTCAGAACCGCGGGGTGGAGGTGCTGGCGCTTTGCACTTCATTCAGGCTTGTTCGCCCCAGCGAGGCCGATCGGGCCTCGCTTCTTGAGTTTGTGCCATGGGCCGAGGCGCTGGGGATCCCGCGGCTTCGCGTGTTCGACGGCGGTCAGGCTTCGGACGACCGGACGATCCATTTGGCTGCCGAGACTTTCCTGTGGTGGAGGCAGCTGCGCCGGGAGCGACGATGGAACGTTGACCTGATGGTGGAGACGCACGACGGGCTGTTGACCCATGATGCCGTCAACCGTTTCTGTACGGAGGCGGCGGGTGCGGCCGTCCTTTGGGATGCCCACAACACGTGGCGCGGAACGGGGGTCGATCCCATCGCCATGTGGCCCCGTATCGCGGAGCACGTTGTCCACATCCACGTCAAGGACAGTGTCGGCCGGCCGTCAGGCCGTTTTCCCTACACCTACGTGCTGCCTGGGGACGGTGAGTTTCCAATGCGGCAGCTTGCCGATGCTTTGCGGCGTGACGGGTACACGCGGGCGGTCAGCCTCGAGTGGGAGAGGCAATGGCACCCGGAGCTGCAGCCGCTGGAGGTGGCCTTGGCGGCCTCGGCACGTCGAAAATGGCTTTAGCGTATGAGGTGCCCGCTTAGGTATTCCCTCGTCCCGACGCTGGGATTTGGGGCGTTGTCGGCCTTCCTGCCTCCTGCCTGCGCGGACGAGACCGCGGACACCGCGGCGGCAGCGGAGAACGGCCGGGTGGTCGTGATGCAGCGCTACATCGTGTCGGCCACAAGGGTTGGCAAGACGCCGTGGCGCTACACGTCCGTGCGCGGGCTCGAAGTCCTATCCCGGGCGCCGGACGAGGAGACCCACTGGTGGCTCGATGCGCTCAGGCGCGGATTGATGCTCGAGGACCAGGTTCTTCCGAAGGAATGGCTGCCGCGGGCCCCGGTTCCCTACACGGTCATCATAGACGATACGGATCTGGCGGTTGTGCCGTCCGGCCAGATTCAAACGACGCCGATCAAGTTTCAGCCACCCGTCGACGCCCTGACGTGGGGCAGGCTATCGAGCCGTCCGAAAACCTGGAACGACCATTTCGAGGCGCACGATCAGGACACCTATGCCGTCAACACGAATGTTTACGGCGCGGACATCAGTACTGCGGCCTGCGTGATCGGCCTTGAGCGCGTCTTCCGCTGCGCGCCGCCGCTGCCAAGGTGGCTGATCGTGGGCCTGCTTGGAAGGAACTGCGGCGTCTTCCGGGAAAGCTTCATGCCCGACCTTGGATTCGATCCGGGTGAGTTGATTCGCAGCGCGTACGGTCCCGGCACCCTTTGGGTGTCCCTCGATCGGACGCGGGAGATCCTTAAGATGCTCAAGAAGAACAAGAAGACGAAGATCGAGATCCCGCCGCTCGGCAGCCTGTTCTCGGAAGACCCGCCGTCGGGGGAAGCCCGCCTGCTTTGGGAATCGGAGGCTGCGCTCTTTGTCCGGTGGGGACTGATGGGACCAGGCCGCGAAGATACGGCCACGTCGCAGGCGTTCCTCGAGTTTGTCAGCCGCTCCCGGAACGAGCCGGTCACCGAGCGAATGTTCACGGAGTGCTTCGGATTTGGCTATGCTGCGATGCAGGAGAGACTGGCGTCTCTTCTTGAGGTGGTCCTTGCCGAGCCCACCTCCGTCGACCTGGAAATGCCGTCCAGATTCGACGAACCCGACTTGAGGGAGGCCACGGCGGACCAGATAGGGAGGATTCTGGGGGACTGGCTTCGGATGGAGGGCGATTCCATTCGCGTCAGGGACCCGTCGACGGGAAGGGACTTTCTGGATGCGGCAGGCCGAATGCTCGAGCGCGCCTACAGGGAAGACAACGGACTCCCGCCGAATGCCGAGCCGATCCGCATGGTCGAGCGGTCCGCAAAGCCGGCACCAAACACGGCCTTTGGTTCAGCCGTTGTCATGAAACCCTTCGTCGTGACGGCCGACCGGATCCATGACCCGGGCCTGCTGGCGGTCTACGGCCTGTACGAGCACGATGTGGGCAGCGACGAGAAGGCTAGGGAACTCCTGGAAGCTGCGGTCAAGACCGGGGCCGTGCGCCCTGGGGCGTGCCTTGTCCTTGGCGAAATGCGGTATCAGGAGGCGGTTGCCAAACCCGGGGGTTCGGGCGGGAAACTGAGCACGCGTCAGACCGCCTCAATCCTTGAGCCTCTGCGAATCGCGATGAGGTACCCCCCCGTGCCGGGCGCCTACGGCGTTGCCGTCGAAACGTGGAGCCGCTCCGAGGCCAAGCCTGGCGACGATGACATCGACACCCTTGACGAAGGGGTTGCGCGGTATCCCCGGGTGACCGCCCTGACCTACCGCACAGCCCTCCTATGCGCCCAGAGCGGCCGCAACCGCCAGGCGGCGGAGCTGATCGACAAGGGCCTCCTCTTCGCGACCCGCGAGGACAGCCGCCGGCACTTGGAGCAACTGCGCGCAACGCTCGCGCTCCCCGCGGCGCCCGGCGGCAAGTAGGGCTCTCGCCTTCAGCTGGGTGGGGCCAGCCTCGCCCGGACCTCGGCCAGGGTCATGCCACGAATCTCCAGCACCTTGAGCCGGGACCTCGCGCCCTGAGCAAGCGCCACGGCTCCCTTTGGGACCCCCAGTGTCTGGGCCATGAACGCGCAAAGAGCGTCGTTCGCCCGGCCGTCCAGGGCGGGCGCATGGACCTTGACCTTGAGCGATCCGCCCACCCATCCGACGACCTTGTCGGTCGGGGCGTTGGGTATCGCCTTCACGGGGAGGCGGCACGCAGGGGGCATGGCGGGAAGTGTCTCGAGGGACGCCGTCGCCGCAACCGCGATTATGTCGTGCGCCCGGAGAGGGGCCGTTCGCAGGAAAACTAGTTGATACATAAAATAAATAGTTGACATATCAACTAAAGAGGCGCAAATCCCCGACCATGCACCTCGTCCTCCGTCTCTTCAGCACCACCCGGGCCCTCGAAAAGGCCGCCGGCCGCGTCTTCAAGCCCCTTGGGCTGACGAGCGCGCAGTTCAACATCCTCAACCTCCTGTCCATGAGTCCCGGTGGGATGCGCGCCTCCGACCTCGCCAGCGCGCTCATCGTGGATCCCTCCAACGTCACCGGGCTCCTCAGGCGGATGATGAAGGAGGGCCTTCTGGAGGAGCTCGAGAACGCGGGCGACCGCCGCCAGTACATCGTCGGCCTGAGCCCCAAGGGCCGCTCGGTCTGGCGGCGCGCGAATCCGCAGTACGAGAGGTGCCTTGCCTCCCTGGTCGCGCCGTTTTCCAGGGCCGAGGCCGCGGCCGCCGAGAAGATCCTCCTGTCGCTTCACGACGCGGCCGCGCTCCTGCCGTGAAGATCGACCTCCATGTCCACGTGGTGGGAACGGGTGCCGGCGGGACAGGCTGCTGGTACCGCCCGCGGGGCCTTACCAGGCTCGGCGAGCCGTGGATGCTCAGGGGCTTCGGCCTGGACTCCCGGTCGATCGGGGGCGACCTGGACGGGATTTATGCCGAAAGGCTTCATTCGCTGGTGCGGGCCTCCTCGCTGGACGCCGTGGTCGTCCTTGCGCAGGACGAGCCGCACGACGCGTCGGGGCGGCCGATTCCGGACCGCGGATCCTTCTTTGTGCCGAACGACTACGTGCTGGGGCTCGCAGGCGCGCACCCGGAATTCCTGGCGGGGATCTCCATCCATCCGGCGAGGAAGGATGCGCTGGCCGAGCTCGAGCGGTGCCTCCTTGGGGGCGCGGCGCTCCTCAAGTGTCTGCCCAACTGCCAGAACATCGACTGGTCGGAGCGCAGGTACACGGGATTCCTGGAGCGCATGGCGGAGGCGGGCCTTCCGCTCCTGGCCCACACGGGGGGCGAGCACACGCTGCCGGTGCTGGACAAGCGTCTGGCCGACCCGCGGGTCCTCCTTCGGCCGCTGGAAATCGGTGTCACCTGCATCGCCGCCCACTGCGGCACCGCGAGCGGGCTGTTTGACCCGGACTACTTCGGCGTCTTTGCCGGGCTGGTAAAGAGATTCCCGAATCTCTACGGCGACAACAGCGCCTTCAATGTCCCGAACGGAAGGCTCCGCGCCAAGCACCTGGACCGCTGCCTTGAACCTCCGCTTCTTGGACGGATCCTCCATGGGAGCGACTCGCCCGTGCCAGTCTTCGGCCACGAGGCCTATCTGCGGGGCTATATCGCGCGGCGTTCCTTCAGGGCGAGCCTTCGCGAAACGAACCCGCTCGAGCGCGACTATCAGCTGAAGAGGGCCATGGGGTTCCCACCGGAGAGTTTCGAGCGGGCCGCAGGGCTGCTTCGCCTGAATCGCGTTGCCGCGACAACGGGCAGGGGCCCCTGCGAGTCCCTGCAAACAGTTTCCTTCAACCCATGAATACCTCGACGGCGCGCGCTCGCGCGCAATATCTTGCGCCCGAACGGCACCGGGAAGGCACCCTCACCCCATGAACGAAGACACACCGGGCATTGCGCGCCGCAATTATCCCTTGCTTCTGGCCGGGCAGTTTCTGGGCGCCTTCGGCGACAATTTCCTCCTTGCGGCCATCCTCGGCCCTCTGACCTACGCACTCAACACGGGCCGCATCACCGAGACGGTCGTCAACAGCGAGAACGCGCTGTTCGGCTTCGTATTCAGCGTGCCGTTCATCGCGCTCGCGCCGTTGGCGGGGTTCCTCAACGACCGGATGCCAAAGACCAGGTGGCTCGTGGGGGGGAACCTGATAAAGCTCTCAGGCACGGCGATCGGGCTCGCGGCGGTGTATGCCATGACGGGGGCGGCGAGCCACGCGGCCCAGGTGGCCGCGTACTGCGTCGTGGGAATCGGGGCGTGCGTGTATTCTCCCGCAAAGTACGGGATACTGCCCGAGGTCGTGCCGACCGAGCGCCTGGTCAAGGCCAACGGCACGGTCGAGATGCTCACCCTGGTTGCGATCGTCGCGGGACTTGGCGGGGGCGGGATCCTCTACGACCGGACCCTTTCGCTGCCGGCCTGCTACTTCGCGAGCGTGGCGCTCTACGGCGCCGCCTTCGCGTGCAACGCAGCCATGGTCGCCACGCCGTTCAATCCAAAGGCCTCGCTTCGCCACAGCGCCGGCGAGTTCGCCGCCAACTTCCGGTCCCTCGTCTGCAATCCCCGGCTGGGCCGGATCCTTCTCGGCTCGGCGCTGTTCTGGTTTGCGGGCTCGACGCTCAAGTCGGCGCTGCAGGGGTGGGGCCTCGGCGTCTACGCGCAGGCCGGCGTGACGAACGTGACCAACTTCAAGCTGGTCCTCCTTAAGGTCGGCATGGTGGCCGGCATCGTCTCCGGGGCGGTCCTCGCGGGCCAGCTGCACAAGACCGGGGACCTGTCCTGGGCCAAGCGGTACGCCCTGATCCTCGCCGCGGGGCTCGCGGGCCTGGGGCTCCTGGGCGGGGCCTACGGCCTGACCCCGGTGGTGCTTGTGCTCATCGTTACCGGCGCCTCGGCGGGCCTCCTCGTCGTTCCCTTCAACGCCGCCCTGCAGTCGGAGACCGATCCGGGCAAGCTGGGAAAGACCGTGTCGGTCCAGAACTTCACCGACTACATGGGGATCGCGGCCGGGGCCGCGTACCTGTCGTTCCTGTCGCGCTTCAACCTGAGCCCCGACCAGGACCTGATGGTCCTGGGGGCCACGGTCGCCCTGATCACCTTCGGGATGGGCATGCTGACGCGGAAGCCAAGCCGCGCCTGAGGCCGGACCCCGATCTCCCATGAGAAGGCTCATCCCCGACTCCATTCTATACCCCGTCACACGTGCCATCCTGCGGGCCGTCTTCAGGGTCCAGGTCCGGGGCCTGGAAAACTACCCGCGGTCCGGCCGCAGGCTCGTCATTGCGAACCACACCTCGTGGCTCGACGCCGCCCTGCTTGCGGCGTTCCTGCCGGACAAGCCCGTCTTCGCGGTGCACACGCAGATCGCGCAGCTCAGGTGGGTGAAGCCCTTCCTGAAGCTTGTGACGGCGTACCCTATTGACCCGACGCAGCCAATGCTCCTGAAAACGCTCTGCAGCTGCGTCGAGGAGGGCAGGGTGGTGGTGATCTTTCCCGAGGGCAGGCTGAGCACGACGGGGGGCCTCATGAAGGTGTATGACGGACCGGGCTTCATAGCGCACAGGACCGGAGCGACTATCGTGCCGGTCCACATCGACGGCGCCCAACTGTCGGTCTTCACGAGGCTTGCGCACAAGTACAGGCGCCGGTGCTTCCCGCGGATCACGCTCACGATAGGCCCTCCGAGCGCCATCGCGGATGCCATGCCCCGAGACCAATGGACCCCGCACGTGTACCAGCTGATGAGCGAGAACGCCTTCAGCGCCCAGAACCCGGCCCACTCGGTCTACCGCGAGCTGATCGTGGCATCCCGCCGGCACGGCCCCGGAAGGGTGATCTGGGAGAGGCACGACGGCCGCGGGCTGTCCTATGCGGACATTCTTGGCCGCTCCGCCTACCTGGGGACGCGCTTCGCGCAGGTGACCGAGCCGGGCTCGATCGTCGGGATCATGATGCCGACAAGCATGGAGGGGGCGCTGGCGTTCTGGGGGCTCCAGTTCGGCCATCGCATCCCGGCCTGGCTGAACTTCTCGATGGGGACCGCCGCATTCGCGTCGACCGTGCGCACTGCCGGTGTGCGGACGGTCGTCACCTCGAGGACCTTTGTCGGGACGGCGAAGCTTCAGGCCCACGTCGAGGTGCTGCTGGCCCGCGGGGTCGCGCTGGTCTATCTGGAGGACCTGCGGCCTTCGCTCGGGTGGAAGATCCGCGCCGCGTGGATCCGGTTCTGCCTCTCTCCCCAGTACCGGCGGCACGAGTCGCGCTGGATTGCGGCGGGCCGCGACCCCCGCGCCGCCGTCCTGTTCACCTCGGGCTCGTCGGGCCTTCCCAAGGCGGTCGTGCTCTCGCACTCAAACCTCCTCGCGAATGTCGCGCAGCTTCGGGCCCGGATCGATTTCACCCACAGCGACTGCGTCTTCAACGCCCTGCCGCTCTTCCATGCCTTTGGGTTCACGGGCGGGATGCTGACGCCCCTGCTTTCCGGCGTGCGGACGATCCTCTATCCGACGCCCCTGCATTACGGGCTCATCCCGGAATTCATCTACAGCACGAACGCCACGATATTCTTCGCAACCAACTCGTTTCTGAACGGCTATGCGCGCAAGGCTCACGCCTATGACTTCTTCGCCCTGAGGTACGTGTTCGCCGGGGCCGAGAAGCTCCAGGCGGCCACGCAGAAGCTCTGGAGCGAGCGGTTTGGGATCCGGATATTCGAGGGCTACGGGACCACGGAGGCGTCGCCGGCGCTCACGATGAACACGCCGCTCGGCTACAAGCAGGGCACCGTGGGGCAGTTCATCCCGGGGATCAGCTACAGGCTCGAGCCGGTCCCTGGGACCGAGGGCGGCCGCCTGTTCTTCCGCGGTCCGAACCGGATGATGGGCTATTACCTCCCGGACCAGCCCGGGGTCCTGGTCGATTCCGGCGAATGGTATGACACGGGCGACATTGTCTCAGTCGACGACGAGGGCTATGTCTCGATCCTGGGGCGGGCCAAGCGCTTTGCGAAGATCGCAGGAGAGATGGTGTCCCTGGCGGCGGTTGAGGAGGCGGTCTCAGGTTCGGCCGCGGGCCCCGTGGCCGTCGTCAGCCGGGCCCATCCGTCGAAGGGGGAGGAACTGATCCTGTTCACCTCCGATTCGGCGCTGACCACCGAGGCCGTCCGGGAGGCCGTTCGGGCGGGGGGTCTCTCCGAGCTGAGCACGCCGAGGCACGTGAGGGTGTGCTCGCCCTTTCCTCTCCTCGGATCGGGGAAGCCGGACCTGGTCGCGCTGCAGGAGATGGCGAGCCAGGCGGCGGGCGGATAGGTCTCAGCCGAGCCTGTGGAGCCAGGCGTCAAGAAGCGGCGAGACCCGGCCGGCGGCCGCCTCGCAGGCAAGGGCGACGAAGGCTGCGGTGAACACGTCCATCAGGTAGTGCGCGCGAAGGACAATCACGGTCGCCATCTCGAGGACGGCCACGACCCCGGCCGCCGCGGCAAGCCACGGGAGGCCCGCATGCGCCAGCTCCAGGGCCCCGAGCACCGCTATCGACGTGTGGCCGGAAAAGAAGAAGTCGTTGCTCGTGCCGTAGGTGACCAGAAGGGACGGAAACCCGGGGTCGCGCCATAGTGAACCCCTTGGGTAGGGCAGGGTGCAAAGGCCCTGGCAGAGCTGCCTGAGGGCGAAGAGCATCAGCAGGGCGGCGAAGGGGCGGACGGTGGGACCGAGGATTGTCGCCCCGACGAGGTAGAGGCCGAACAGGTCTATGAAGGCGGACGTCACGATCAGCGTCGCGTTGGCCGCCCGCGGCCGGGCCGCCAGCCAGGCGTTGAGCGGCCCGGTCAGGTCGTGGAGGCGGTCCCCGACTCCGTCGGCGGCCGGCGGTTTGCGGCTGATGAGCTTCTGGGTCCAGAACCACAGCAGCAGCGCCACGGCGACGCAGCCAATGCGGACGGCGATGTCGGTGGGCCGGCTCATTTTAGGGCTTTCCTTCCTGCTTCTGGACCGCCGGGCGCAGCGCAAGGAGGGCTTCCAGCTGCTCGCGCAGGGCCTTCATTAGAGGGTCTTCGCCGCCGCGGGTGCGCTCCTGCGGGACGTCGATCGCATCCCCGACCGTCACGACGGCGCGAAGGGGCGACACCGCGCGCACGCGGTCCGTCGTGTCCTCCTCGAAGCGCTCGACCGTCTCGAGGATCCTCTCGGGCGTGGGGTCGGCGTCCAGGTAGCCCTCGGGGTAGAAGGCGAGCTGCTGCGCGAGGTAGAGTTTGGCGAGCAGCTTCCAGCGCTCGTCGCGCTCGGCGTCGGTGAGCTGGCCGGTCACCAGGTCGGGGAGCAGCGCCGTGCGCAGCAGCTTGACCCGCGCCACGACGTCGCCCTCGTGCCGTCCCTTGAGCCAGGCGTCCTCGACGGGATTGAGCAGGTGGTCGATGAGGCTGCGCGCGCGCCCGGCCAGGTCGCCCGCCCCGGCGGCCCCGAGGTGCTCGATTTCCTTCAGCGCCAGGAGGGCCCCGCCGATCCTGGCAAGCCTGTCGATGAGCGCCATCCCCCGGTTGGGTTCCCAGGACAGGCGCTTCTCAATGTCCGCGAGCATCGGTTCGATAGTCTCCGTGAGGTTGCCCTCAAAGTGGTACCGGATGCCGACCGGGTGGACGACGACGCGGCCGGGCGGATTCGCCGCCGCCCTATGCTTGGCCGCGCTCCTCGCGATCATCGCGGTCCCCTCCATCAGGGGGTTCAGTCGGTCATTGTGGCGCGAGATGACCCCCTCGGGAAAGATCACGAGCGGGCGGCGCCCATCGGTGATGATCTGGATCGCGCACTTGAGGGCCTCGCGGTCAAGGCCCTCGCGGTAGACGCTGAACACCCCGGCTCGCGGCAGGAGGATGCGCTGAATCCGGCCCTGCATGAAGAGGTGCCAGCTCGCCATGATGTGGACGTGACGCCCGACCGCGTGTCCGAGGGCGGCGATGACGAACGGATCGCCGGGCCTGCAGTGGTTGGGCGCCAGCATGATGCCGTGCCCTGCGGAGACTGAGGCGGCCAGCTTCTCGACACCGTGGCACTCCACGGAGGTGACGCCCTCCTTCCGGAGGAACCACGGGAGCGCGGGCCGCAGCAGGGTCGGCCAAAGGTTTCCCCGGTGGGGGGGGACAAACCTGTAGGGTTTGGCGACGACGATCGCTTGCATTGGGGTCGCGCCCAACCAACCCGAAAACCGCGGCCGTGGCCAGATTGCATTGCGCGGGACGGCTCCCTGCGGCCGTCCCGGCGGTCGGATGTGGGGGGAATCTAAACGGCCGGCTCCCAGCCCGGCTCGTAGGACCTGCCCCAGAGCTTCATCGCCTCCTCGTCGTGCAGGATGTGCCCGTCGGAGGGGCTGCAGTCGAGGGACCGGCCCACCCTCTGGGCGATGTTCCCCAGATGAAGCATCGCGACGCTCTTGTGGCCCTCCTCGATCGGCGAATTGAGCGGACCCCCGTTGAGGATCGCGTCGACGAAGTTCTGCACGTGCATCCGGTCGAGCCTGATCCCGTTGGCGCTGCGCGTGTTCGTGGCACTGCCCTCGGAGGCCTCGTTGAGCTCCTTGACCGGCTTGTTCTTCTTGTCGAAGACCGTGTAGTTGTTGCCCTCGAGGAGGGCGGAGCCCTCCGTGCCGTAGACGTACACGCCGCGTGACAGGCGCTCGGTCGGAAAGCCGTTGCAGGAGCGGCCCTCCCACGTGATCGACTTCTCGCCCGCGAAATCCCAGCCGATCACCTGCGTGTCGGGCGTCTCCCAGTCGTCCTTGAACTGGTACCGGCCGCCCGTCGACGTCACCTTCGTGGCGAAGTCGACGCCGAGCGCCCACCGGCAGACATCGACCTCGTGCGTCCCGTTGTTGAGGGCCTCTCCCGTACCCCAGTGCCAGAACCAGTGCCAGTTGTAGGGAATGACATTGCTCCTGTAGGGTCGGCGCGGCGCGGGCCCCTGCCAGAGCTCGTAGTCGAAGGTGGGGGGGGCCGGGATCTCCGTGCCGTGCCCGATGCTCGCGCGGTTGTTGTCGTACCACGCCTTGGCGAAGTACGCCTTGCCGATCACCCCCTCGCGGATCTCCTTGACCGCGACCTGCATGTTCGGGAACGAGCGCCGCTGGTTTCCCATCTGGACCAGGCGCCCGTACCGCGCGATCGCCTTGAGGAGGAGTTCCCCCTCTCGGGGGTTCTGGCTGCACGGCTTCTCGACGTAGACGTGCTTGCCTGCAGCCAGCGCAAGGATCGCCATCGGCGTGTGCCAGTGGTCGGGCACGGCGATCGTGACGGCGTCGACCGACTTGTCGTCCAGGATCCTGCGGAAATCCTTCACGGCCTTGGGCTGGGGGCCCGGGAGCTTCGCGGCCTGTCTGACGCCCTTGGCCAGCGCCCCGTCCTCCACGTCGCACACGTAGGCGATCTGCGCGTTGTCTATCCCTCCCAGGGCCTCGATATGGTCGAGCCCCCGGTTGTTGGTGCCGATGACGGCCAGCCGGACCGTTCCGCTCGGACCCTGCGCGCTCGCCCGCAGCCACGCGGGCAGGGCGGCCAGGCCGATGCCCGCGGCGGCGCTCTTCATGATGAATTCCCGACGGTCGGATAGCTGGTTCATAGTCGTTGGTGTCATTTTCCCGGGGGTTCCGGTGTGCCGGTCCCGACGGACAGTTCGCGTAACATGATATTGCGGAAGGAAACTTCGTCGCCGTGGTGCTGGAGGAGGATGTGGCCGGTGTGGAGCTCGCCGAAGCCGGGCACCGTCCTGAACTTGCTCTGCATGACCCGCTCGCGGAACTCGGGCGTGAAGCGGGTGTACTCCAGGACCTTGCGGCCGTTCAGCCAGTGCTCCACCCGGGGGCCGAGTGAGATGATGCGCGCCGTGTTCCAGTCGCCGACCGGGCTCGGCCTCTTGTCGAGCGCGGGGGGATAGAGGTCGTAGAGGGAGCCCAGCGTACGGTTGCCGTCCCTGCCGGCCTTTGCGTCGGCGTTGAGCGCGTCGTCCAGGATCTGGTACTCCAGGCCGATCGAGACTCCGGGAACCCTGTTCTTCTCAGGATCGACGAATATTTTGATGCCGCTGTTGGCACCGGGCGTGACCTTGAAGTCGGCCTTCAGCTCGAAGTCGGAATACCGGTCCACCGTGATGATGTCGCCCCCTGAGGGAAGGCCGCCCTCCGGTGGAAGCGACGTCAGGACGCCGTCCCTGATCCGCCAGCCCCTCGCCGGAAAGGCGGGACCCGAGACGCTCCGCCACCCTTGGGTGGTCCTGCCGTCCCAAAGCAGCCGCCAGCCGGCCTCGATCTCCGAGGGCGCGAGCTGCCGGGTGCCGGAATCGTCCGCGCGGGCCTCGCACGCAAGCGCGGCTGCGGCAAGCACAAGTCCAAGCGCGTGGCGGGGCGGTCTCATGCTGGCGCGAGTGCGGCCAGCATTCCGCGCATGTACCCGAACGACTGGGCGATGCCGGGCACGGGATCGGCGGACTCGACCTCGTCCTCGAGCCCGACCTGCCCCTTGAATCGAATCTCTAGGAGCGCTTTCATGATGGACCGGATATCCAGCCGGCCGAACCCGAGCCCGACCGCCTGGTCCTTCTTGTCGCCGGCCTGGGAAAGGGTGTCCTTCATGTGGACGTCGTAGGTCCGGCTGCGGCACCTGAGGATAGCCTCGGTGGGGTCGACCCCGGCGCGCGCCGAATGGCCCACGTCGATGCAGAGCCCGAGCCGCTCGTCGTACGGCTGCACGGCGTTCCAGACGTCATACGGCGACGGGAAGATCTTGTCCTCGGGCCCGTGGTTGTGGAAGGCGAGCCGCATGTCGTATTCCCGGACGAAGCGCTCGGTCATGAGGAACGTGTCCCGGTCCGGGGGGTTCGCGTAGGACGCCGTCATCGTGGAGAGCCCCGCGGCCCGCCCGCACTCAAACGCCTTGCGCATCACGGCCTCGCTCTTGTCGAGGTACACGACTCCGGTCGCGGGTATCGACATGCCGGCGCCCCTGAACTTCTGTGCCATCTCGCGGCACACGTCCGGCGTGCTCAGCTGGATTGGGACGTGCACCTTGAAGACGGAGATCGAGGTGATCCGGAGCTCCTTCATGACCGCGATCGCCTCATCGATGGAGAACTTCCTGAGCGAATAGCCTGCCAGGCCCAGGTTCAACGCGGGCGCCGCGCCCGCCGGCGCCATCTGGGGCTCGGCTTCAGCGGCAGCGAGACCCGGGGCAGCGCCGGTCAGCGGAAGAAGAAAGCCTGCCAAAGCAGCCTTCTTGATGGCCTCGCGGCGTGTCAGAAATCTTTCGTCCATGGCGGTGGGGTGGCTCTTGGGGATTGCCGCACGCGGCGTGCCTCTTGGCGGGGAGGGCGCTGTCCCGGGCATGCGTCGGGAGCCCCACATTGATGCGTTGCGCCCGCCTTGTCCAGAGCGGGAGGCAATTTACACGCTGGCCCGTGCCAAGTGCCGCTTATGGCGGGAAGCAGCCTCGCAAATTCATTTCCAAATTGCTTGCCGGGCGGGGGGGCAGATTGGAGTGTCGGCCGCAATGTCCCGACGGCTGGCATCCGTTTCACTCCTGTGCGCATGGCTCTGCGCCAGCGGCGCCATGCTGGACGCGGCCCAGGTGATCGCTTGGGCGCACATGTTCACGGGCTATGCGCGGACCGAGTCGGTGGGCGCCGCGGCGAGGGACACGTTCGACCCCCAGAGGCCGTGTGCGATCTGCCGGGCGCTGAGCAAGGCCCGGGAAGCCTCCGGCCCGCATGCGCCCGCGGTTCCTTCCGCCGGCTCTGAGAGAATGGTCCTCGTCCTGGAGCGCTCCGCTCCCCTTCTTGTCATGGCCGTCCGGTCCGAATGGCCCGACCTGCCGGTCGCCCGTGTTTTCGCGCGCGATGCGGATGTTCCAGTGCCGCCGCCAAGATCCGCCCTCGCCTAGGCAACGGGCACATCCCCTGCGCATTTCCCACGGACCATGGGCGGGGCCGCGCCGGCTCAAAGCCCTTTCAGGGTAGGCATGGCACGGATTCAGGCTCCAAAATCAATTTCGCACCCACATGACCCTTTTCCCAATTCACCGAACCGGCGTTTCGGCCAGTGATTCCTCCAACAAGTCTTCGCATCGCAGGCTTGGCGCCGCGGGACTCTGGGCGCTTGCCGCTGCCGCGGCAATGACGCCCGCCGTCTGCGGGGCCTGCGCCTGCGGATGCGGCATCTACGAGGTGGGCACGAGCTCAATGCTTCCGACGGGCTCCGGAGCCATGGCTTTTGTCGATTACGACTACCAGGACCAGAACCACAATTGGAACGGGAGCTCCGAGGCTCCCGCCGCCGACAACAGCGACAAGGACATCCGGACCAGCTTCATCACACTCGGTTACCAGGACATGCTCAGCCGCAGTTGGGGTGTCCGGGTCGAGGTGCCCTACGAGAGGCGGTCATTTGAGACCGTCAGCGGCGCCATGGGCATCGGCATGGGAATGGCAATGGACGTCGTGACGCTGAATTTCAGCGGCCTCGGAGACATCCGCATCGAGGGGGTCTACACGGGCTTCTCACCCGACCTGTCCAGCGGGCTCACCTTCGGCCTGAAGCTGCCCACGGGCAGCTACACGACCAATGACGCCTTTGGCGATATCGACCGGGACACGGAGATCGGAAGCGGCAGCACCGATCTGCTGCTCGGCGGCTTCAAGCGCTTCAACGTGGACACGGACTACGGCTGGAGCGGCATTGTGCAGGCGCTCGTTGACGTCCCCGTGCTGACGCAGGTCCAGTACCGGCCGGGTTCGGAATTCGACGCGGCCGTCGGGATATATTACAACGAATGGAGGGTCGGGCGGATGCTCATCACCCCGATCGGACAGCTGAAAGCCTCCGTCCGCGGCCGGGACACGGGCGCCAACGCCATGAACCCGGTGGCTTCCGGGTTCGAGCGCCTCATCCTGGCGCCCGGGGTCGAGTTCAACCTGCACCCGGTGAAGCTTTACGCGGACGTTGAACGGCCCGTGTACCAGCACTTCACGGGGAATCAGCTGGCGTCCCCGCTCCTGTACAGGCTGAACGTGAGCGTTATGTTCTAGACGGCAGGGGATGGGGCGCCGGCGCCGTCCTAAGGCGTCGGGCGCTCGAACTTCATCGAGTGCTCCTCGGGGTCGCCCACAGAAACCGCGAGGACCTTGGCGGTGTCCGTGAACTGAAACTCGCACTGCACGTCGGTCGTGAGAGCGAAGAACTTTGTCTTCGACTGCGCATGCATGACGAGCTCCTGCTCGGCGATCGTGAGCGACAGGAGGCCGTCGGGAAGCCTGCGGATCTTCACGTGGTTCCCCTTTCCGATCCCGTATTCCCCGACATACGTGTCCAGCAGGGCGTCCGGAAGCATGAATTCCTTGTGCCGCGGGCTGCCCAGCTCGCGCACCCAGATGTTGCGGAAGCGGACGGGGTTGCCGTGGTCCTGGAGCGAGATCGGCAGGCGCGCAGGGTGCGCCTTGTAGGGCACGCGCCCGATCCAGCCCGTGGGCCCGGTGAGCTCCACGTTGTTCTGCACGAGGATGCCGTTGTGGAAGACGGTCTCGCGCGCCTTTGAAACAAGCTTCCCGTCGGCGTCAAAGCGCGGCGCGGTCCATATCATGTCGTAGGTCTGCCACTGTCCGGGCGGCCGGCTGACGTTCACGAGAGGGGGATACTGCCCGTAGATGGCGGCGGCGGAGCCGTCGGCGTAGGTCTTGTTCTGGTATGAGTCGAGGACCTGGCATTCGTAGCGGTCATAGCCGAAGAAGACCCCGCTGTTGCCGCGTCCCTGACTGTCGCCATGCGCAGGGGTGGGGGATGCCCACTCGAGGTGGAGCTGGCAGTCGCCGAACGACTCGAGCGTCCGGGCATAGCCGCTTCCGGGGACGCACTCGAAGGCCCCGTCCCTCACGATCCACTTTGTCGGGCTTCCGTCCATCGCAACCCATTGCGAGGTGTCCTTCCCGTCAAAGAGAATGACGGCGTCGGAAGGCGGCTGGCCGGGCTGGTCCTGGGTGCTCGACGTGCCTGGGTCGACTACGGTCGCCTGGGGGCGGTCACGGTCGTGGCCGAGCCAGTTCGGGTCGGGCGCTGCACGCAAGGCTGCGCACGCGGCAAGCGTCACTCCAAGTGCCAGAACAGAGGGGGTTTTCATGGGGGATAAGGCCCCAACTTGCCCGGGTTTGGAGGGAATGTCCAATTTGATTCCAGATATTGGCCAGGAAGGCGGGCACTCGCCGCTCTTGCGATGAAACCTGCGCGGCTCCATGCTCCGGCCATGGTCAAGAAACTCCTCCATACCCGCATGCGCGTGAACGACCTGGAGCGCACCTTGAAATTCTATGAGGACGTGCTTGGGCTCAAGGTCGGGCGCAGGCACACGTCGCCGAGAGGCGCGCAGCTCGCCTTCATCCGGACTCCCAACAGCGACGAGGAGATCGAGATCTGCCAGCTTCCGGGAAGCCCGCCGGTGCAGGTCCAGCCCGACCTCATGCACCTCGCCTTCGAGGTGGACGACATCGCGGCGTTCCAGGCGCACGCCGCAAAAAAGGGCTGCAAGCTCAGCGACGGTCCGACGCGCACGGGCTCCGGCTCGGTCATCGCGTTCATCGACGCCCCGGAGGGGTACGAGATCGAGCTGATCCAGCGCGGCTAGGCCGGCCCCGGGCCGGATCGCCTTTCCTTCCAAAGGTCGAGGTCGAAGCGCGCCCAGTCTATCGCGGCCGCGCCCCGGTGGTGGCGGGCCGACACCATCCCGAAATACACGGTTTCCCAGAACCGGTAAGTGGCCGGGTCCTGCGGGGAGTGGCGCGGCACCGGCAGCCCGCGCGGGCCTGCGGCCTCCCAGTGGTCCCGCATCCATGCCAGGACATGCGTGTCGAGCACGCCGTGCATCTCGTTAGCGCGCGAGTGCAGGACGAAGAACTTCGCGGTCTTGATCCCTATGCCAGGGAACCGCGTGAGGTACTCCCACGGGCAGGCGGCCAGGTCGGCGTCCGAGTGGGAGAGCTCCCGGAAGCTTGTGCTGAGCAGGGCATACTTGCCAAGGCGCACCTCCCTGAGGCGCGACTCGAGGAGCCCCTTGCGGTCGCTCGCGCGAATGAAGGCGAAGGGCCGTTGGCCCCCGAGGAAGCGCTCGAGCTTCTGCGCCTGCTGGTCGGCGTTCTTTCCCGCCACCACAACGCAGAAGAGAAGAAACTCCTCCAACTCCGCCGGTGTCCGCGCGGGATTGGTGACGTTGCTAGGGTCGATCATCGGGCGTCCGCGCCCGGTGAATGCGCCGGCTTTTCCCAGAGGAAGCTCGCTTTCATGGCGATCACGCGGCCATCGGCCGCATGGACCTCGATCTCCCATGCGACCGGCTGCACGCGCGCCCCAGCCCAGTCTTTGCCGGTCAGCCCGATCTCGAAAAGCCTGCTTCCCCTCGGGATGTCGACGGTGAAATTGAACACCCTGACCTCAATCGAATCGGGGGAAACCACCCGCAGGACGAAGGTTGCGCCAGCCACCTGCGCTCCCGGGTTCTCGATCCGGGTAAGGAAATAGAGGCCTCCGCGCTGGCTGGGCTGGCTGCGCAGGACGGTCCATCCGCCCGTAAGCTCGCGCCCGGTGTGGTCCTCGTAGAGACTCGGGAACGAATCGGCGTCGTGCCACTGCGGCCAGACCCGCTTCACCTCAAGATCGGCGGCGCGCGCCGCCATGGCGGCGGCTGAAAAGAGAGTGATTGCGGCGAGCAAGGATCGCATCGGAGGGCACGCTAACCCGGGGACCATTCCGCGACAATCCGATACATTAGTTTCCGAGCCCCACGAGCGCGTAGCGGTGGTAGCCGAGGAGGGCGGGGGCCCATCCCTTCACGGAAGGCTGGATCAGGTAGGAATGCGCGCCAAAATAGAGCGGCGCGACGGGTCCCTTCTCGAGGAGGTACGACTCCGCGTTTTGGAACACCTCGAGGCGCGCCCGCGGATCACGCGTGCGGGCCGCCTCCTCGATCATTCCGTCGTAGGCCTTGTCGCCCCAGCCCGTCCAGTTGTTTCCGCCGCCGCTCACAAAGAGGTCTAGGAACGTGACGGGATCGAGGAAATCGCCGGCCCAGCCGGAGGTGGACACGGCATAGTTGAGGGTCTGCTGGTTCTGAAGCCACGTCTTCTGCTCCAGGGCGGCCAGGGTGACCCGGACACCGAGCCGCCTCAGCCACATCTCCTGGATCGCCTCCAGGACGGACGGCTGGACGTCGTCGTTTCGAGCCTGAACCTCAAACGGGGGAATCCCCTTTCCCCCGGGAAACCCGGCCTCGGCAAGAAGCCGGCGGGCCTGGTCGACGTCGAGGCCGACGCTGGCCCTTGCCGTGTAGCCGCCGCAGTCCGGGGGGGTGAACGAATGGGCTGGCGGGTAGCCGCCTGAGAGGACGCGCCTTGCGATCGCGTCCCGGTCGATCGCGAGTGAGAGGGCCCGCCGAACCCGCGGATCATCGAAGGGCGCGCGCCTGGCGTTGAAGCGCAGGAAAAAGGTCTGCAGGAACGGGTCGACCCGGAGCTGGCCGGGGGCCTCGCGCCGGTAGGCCTCAATCTTTGCCAGGGGAATGGAATACGTCACGTGAAGCTGGCCCGCCCTAAAATCCCTCTCCTCGGTGTCGGGGTTTTCGGTCGGGTAGAAGGCGATCTGCCGGAGGGTCACCGTGCCCGCGTTCCAATAATCTGGATTCCTGGCGACCACGATTCGGGAGTTCGGAGTCCACTCCTTGAGCGTGAAGGGTCCGTTTCCAACCAGGTTTCCAGGCCGGGTCCACGCGGTCCCGCGGGCCGACGATGCGCCGAAGCGCTCGAGAACCCTGGGGTTGACGGGATACCACGGGGGTTGCGCGACCAGCACCGGGACATAGGGAGTGGGCCGCTCGAGTTCAATCCGGACCGTCCTTGGGTCGGGAGCGGAGATGCCAAGCGCCCCCAAATCGGAAACGGAGCCATGGTTGAAGGCCGGTGCGTTCCTAATGGGGTAGAGGAGGCTTGCGTATTCGGCGCCAAGCGCGGGCGAGAGCATCCGGCGCCACGACTGGACGAAGTCATCCGCCGTGAGCGCCTCGCCGTTCGACCAGCGAAGCCCCTCCCTGAGGTGGAACGTCCAAACGAGGCCGTCGTCGGATACCTCCCACGCCCGTGCCGCGGCAGGGATGGCCTGGGAAGTCTTCTCGTCGATCGCGGTCAGGCCCTCGAAAAGGGCGAGCAGGATGTTCTGGTCCGTGTAGGCTGTCACAATCTGCGGATCCAGATCCTCGGGCTCCGCGCCGTTGCCAAGCAGAAGCGTCTGTTCCCGGGCCGCGGCCTTGGCGGACGTCTCACGCCGGGCGCAGCCCGCGTCGGCCAGCAGCGCCACGGCAGTCGCCGCGATGGCGCACATCCTTAAACGGACCATGCCGCCTTTTCTGTCCAAACGGCATGCGACAGCAAGGTCGAACGCCCGGGAGCCGCAGGCAGTTGGAACGCCCCGCGGATGCAGGACGCTCAGCGCCGGCGCAGGCGGATCGCCGCCGCGAGGGCGCAGAGCCCACCCGCCATCAGGGCCCAGGTCGAGGGTTCCGGCACGGGCGTGAAGTTGAGCACCAGGTCGGTCCCGCTGTCCGTGATGAAGAACTGACCGCCATTCGTCGTGTTCTGGAAAAGCGAGGTATCGATCGAGAAATCAAGCGGGCTGAATCCCGATATCGATCCAGCCGAGAGGAGCGTCCATGTGTACGGTTGACCTGGATTGAAGTTTGCCACGCCGGGAGCCCCCGTGGACGGGTCGATTGAACGCACATAGATCGAGAACGGATTCGAGGGAGTCGATGAGATCGAGAGGGCGCCCGCGACATTGACCGTATCGTAGTCGGTGCCCGCGACACCCGTCGCGTTCATGATGTCAAACTGGTAGCCGCCATTCGGACCCATATCGACCGGGGTGCCGGTTCCGAATGAAAGTGTTGCGACTGGGTGCAGGTACTGGATGCCATCGGGAGACAGGAGCGTTCCATTCTGAATGCTAACTAGCGATCCAGGATCAAACGTCCCAACGCCTCCAAGCGTTGCCCCGTCCTGCACAGTGATGGGGTTGGTGAGCGTGCTGTTGTTGACCAGGTCCAACACGGCCCCGGAGTTCACGGTGACCGCGCCTGTGCCGAGCGCGGCGCTGGCTCCAGCGACCAGGGTGCCTGCCGCAACGGTCGTCCCGCCTCCGTAGGCGTCATTGCCGCCGAGGTATTGCGTTCCCGGACCCGTCTTCACCACGCTCGATCCAGCGGTTCCAGTGATGGTTCCGTAGTAGGAGCAATAATCGGTCGAATTCGGCGTCTTCAGCGTCAACGCTGTCGAGGATCCGAGGAGCTCGATGGTGGAGGAGGTGTCATACGAATTGTCCACAAGGTCGGTGATCACCGGGGCGCTGCCATTCAGTTCCACCGTGGAATTATAAAGGCTCAAGCCGCCGATCGCCGGGGCGATGGCATCGCACACCAACATGGAAGAGGAGAGGTACACGCTGCCCGTGCCGAGCGCCGAGTCATTGCCGATGGTCAAGGTTGTGTTGTAGACGTCAATCCCCCCGGACAACGTGTTAGCGCCGTTGAGGGTGACCGGACTGTAAATGCTGAGACTGCCCGAGGATTCCGGGACGTCGCTTATGATCCCGTCGAGGATAAAGCTCCCTGCGCCTCCTGACGACGGGCCGAGATTCAGGCCCGCGCTGGAGACTGAAATATTGTTTGCAAGCGTGATGCTGCTGTCGGCTGGAGCCAGGAGAGAGGGTGTCGAATAGGACCCGGGCACAACGATCGCACCCGAGCCGACGGAGCCTGAACTCGTCAGGTAGAGATTGCCGCTGTTGAGCGTCGTCGTCCCCGTGTACGTATTGGGGCCGGGAGAGGGGTTCAGCGTCACGGATGAGATGCTCCCGTTGAACTCGATTGGATTCTGCAGCCCGATCACTACGCCGGTCGTCCCGGACTGGTCCGACAGGACCGACGTGACCGTGAGGCTGCCTCCCTTGATCGCTGAGAATTGGTATGTGGCCTCCTGGGGCGTGACCACTCCGGCAATGGTTGCGGATGTTGAGGTGCCGAGAAAGACCGACGAGTTGGAATTCAGGCCAGTGAGATCAATCGGATCGCTGATCGTGGGTGCTGATCCGTTCGGCGGGGCATCAAATCCGATCACCCCGTACGCTGCCGATTCGGTGTTGAACAGGCTGACAAAAGCCTGAGCATTCCTGGTCGGAGAATCCGAATGGACGGCATTTGTGGTGTAGCCGATATATCCCGGCGCATCCGAGTTGCTCCCGAGCTGCAGCTGTCCCGTCGGTGGAATCGAGCCGGAGGAATTGAAGATAAGCGCGCCCCCGGTCACCGAGGTTCCCCCGGCGTACGTGTCTCTCCCCGATAGGATAAGGGTGAGGGGCGCCATTCCCGGATTCAGGGTAAGGGTCCTCCCGCCTGTTTGGTTGCCCAGGTCCGCCTGCACCTCGAGGGTCCCGCCGCCGCCGCCAAAGACGTAACCGCTTGCGGTGGACGGCGGCACGATCGTTGCGTCGGGTCCGATGATCGCGTTCGTGGAGGATCCAAGGCCCCAGAACCCGGAGTTTGTGAATGAACTCAGGTCAATTGTTCCGGTGAAGGTGGCTGGGCTCGACGGGTTGGTGACCGTGTCCAATCCTATCGTCCCTCTGAAGTCCGGGCCATTGACAAGACTGAGCACAGTGCTGACGGCGCCAGCATACTGGGCGCCCATCCCCACGTAGGCATTCGACCCGTTGATCGTAGTCAGGCTCCCCAATTGTCCTGCTATCAGAACCGACGGCGTAGGATCGAAGATGAGCGCAATGTTTGTCGCCGAAAGGGACTGGATGTTCGTTAGCGGCCCCTGGAGATAGACGGTCGGGAACGGCAGCGAAACGTAGCCGGAAGTGAAACTGACGCTTCCCCCCGTTGAAGGCGTACCGAGCGATCCCTCAAAGAAAATCGCGGCGCTGTTGCTCAGGTTCACCGTGGGCGTGTTGTTCGTGAAACTTGAGTTGCCCAGGAAGGCCAATGAGCCCTCTAGGGTCATGTTGTTGCCCAACGACACCGTGGGGTTGCCCAAGGTAGCCGAAGAACCTTCATAGCTATCTGCCCACAGTGTGATGTTGTCCGACAACGTAAGGGCGCCCGTTCCCAGGGGATTCGATCCATTTAACTCGACGAATGGACTCCCCGTAAAGGTGACGTTTCCGCTGAATGTCTTTGGCCCTTGCATGTAAAGGAACCCGTTGCCAGACACCGTTATGCCATACGCCCCTGATACGTTATCTTCGACGTACAGGTAGCTTGTTGAGGCGCCCAGGTTCCAGGTCTGGTTCGCGGACAGGATTAGCGGAGCGTCAATTTCAACGACCGCATTCGTCCCAAGAAGCGTGATTCCTCCGGAACCGATCGTAAGCGACGCGGAATAGTCGTAGAAATTGTTGATGAGCACTCCGTAGCCGATGCCATTGGTCGATGTGTTGAAGGACACGGACTGCACATTCACGGCTGTGTCCAAATCCACGTAGGTCCAATTGTTGCGGTCGCTCTGGGGGAAGGACACGTTTGCGGTGCCGTCGTTTGCCGGAGCCACGCCCCCGACCCAATTCCCGGGAGTCGAATAATTTCCGCTTAGCACCGACCAGACCACCTGGGCGTCCATCGCCGGGATGCCGACCGCCAGGAAGGCGCATGCCAATGCCAGGCGCCTTCTCGGGGCGACGGAGCAATGGCGGAACGGCACATCCATTAAACCGGGCCCCGAAAGCATCTGCACTCGCGTGGAGGTGTCAGGCGCCGGCGTGCGGTTGAACCTGGGCCGGATCACGCCGCGAAGCTGATTCAATTGACTTGCATCGACAAGGAAGGAAGCCCCGCCTAAGGCGGCCGGAGCCATCTTATGAGTAAAAATGATTCGAGCGTTCAGATCAACTAATGGACAGGAGGATTGGCCGGAGTGTCTTCCAGACCACGTCGGCGACGATCGCCGCCCCGGAAGGGTTCGGGTGGATCCTGTCAGCCTGGTTCAGATCGGCCACCTCTGCGACCCCTTCCAGGAGGAAGGGGATGAGCGCGATCTGGTTTCTTCTGGCAAGCGCCGGGTAGAGGGCCCGGAACGCCTCCGCGTAGTCCTGGCCCATGTTTGGCGGCATCCTCATCCCAGCCAGGACAATCCGGGCTTCCGGGTATTTTGAACGCACGCGGTCGATGATCGCCTGGAGGTTCGCCTGAGTCACCTCGGCGGCCGTTCCCCGCAGACCGTCGTTTGCACCCAATTCGAGGAAGAAGACGTCCGGCCTCTGACGGAGGACCCAGTCGATCCGGCGCAGGCCCCCGGCGCTCGTCTCGCCGCTCACGCCGGCGTTGACCACACGCCAGGACAGGTGCTCGGCGTCGATCTTCCTCTGGATCTGGGCCGGATAGGACTGCATGTCGGGATCGTGGAGCCCGTAGCCTGCGGTCAGGCTGTCGCCGAAGAACACGACGGTCCTCTCCGCGGCGGTCTCCGCCGAGCCCTTCGCAAGCAGTCCGAGCGCGAGCGCGAACCCGAGGGCCGCGCGCGCGGCGAGTGGCCTGCCGGCCCGTTTCAAGAAGCCCGTTTCCATTTTCCGTTCCGTCCAGATGCACGATCGCAACCGGGCGTTCCAGCGTAATCGGGCGCCGGAAGCGCCCCCTCGGGCCGGATGATCCCGTTTGCGCTCGCAGGGACCTGCGTGTTTCGTCACCGCCATGGCACCACAAAAGATGCTCCGGGTGGACCGGTTGACCAAGACCTATTCGACGGCGGCGGGCCCCCTGACCGTGCTCCACGAGGCGAGTTTCGAGCTGGAGGCCGGCGCCAGCATCGCCGTCGTGGGCCCAAGCGGAAGCGGCAAGACGACGCTCCTCGGGCTCTGCGCGGGCCTGGACCGGGCGACGGGAGGGTCGGTGGAGCTGGCTGGCGAGCGGCTCGATTCCCTTGACGAGGATGCGCGGGCCAGGGTCCGGAACGCCTCGGTCGGGTTCGTCTTCCAGAACTTCCAGCTCATCCCGACCTTGACCGCCCTCGAGAACGTGCTGGTGCCGCTCGAGCTCCGCGGCGAGAGCGGGTGCGAGGCGCAGGGCAGGGCGCTCCTCGAGCGCGTCGGGCTTACCGCGCGCGCCGATCACTATCCGGTCCAGCTCTCCGGCGGCGAGCAGCAGCGTGTCGCGCTTGCCCGGGCCTTCATCAACAGCCCGAAGATCCTTTTCTGCGACGAGCCCACGGGCAACCTGGACGGCGACACGGCCGAGTCGATGGTCGAGCTCATCTTCGGCCTCAACCGCGAGCGCGGCACGACCCTCGTGCTGGTGACCCACAATTTCGAGCTGGCCGGCCGCTGCCAGCGGATCCTGCGCCTAAAGAACGGTTCGGTCGCATCCGACGAACCGACCCACCCGGTCTCCTGACGGGTCCCCATGCGCTTCATCCTCAACATGGCCTGGCGCGATTCCCGCGCCTCCCGGCGCAGGCTCGTCCTGTATTCGCTCTCCGTGGTCCTCGGGATAGCGGCGCTCGTCTCGATCGGCTCGTTCAGCGCGAACGTGAGGCAGGCGATCGACTCGGAGGCCAAGGGCCTCCTCGGCGCGGACCTCTTTGTGACCTCCCCTGCGCCGCTGTCCGCTCCGGTCATCGATTACCTCGGTTCGCTTCAGGGCGACATCGCCCGCGAGCAGACGTTCTCGTCCATGATGACCTTCCCAGCGGTAACGCGGCTGCGGCTGGTCCAGGTCCACGCGGTTGAGGGCGCCTTCCCGTTCTACGGGAAGTTCGAGACCGAGCCGGCGGGCGCCGCAGCGCTCCTCGGGACCGGGGAGCCCGTCGTCATCCTTGAGCCGACGCTCCTTGCGCAGTTCAACCTCGCGACCGGCGACCGCGTGAAGCTCGGCAGGACGATGTTCAGGGTGGCCGGCTCGCTCAGGAAGGTGCCCGGCGAATCCCCGGGAGTCGCGATGATGGCGCCGCGCGCCTACATCCCGATGAGGGCGCTCGCGGCGACGGGGCTCTCGGGCCCCGAGGCGCTCGCGCGCTTCCGGGCGATGGTGCGCCTGCCCGCCGGCCGCAACGCCGACGCGGTCGTGCGCGACATGAGGGAGAAGTTCCCGCTGATGCGCCTCTCGTTCGAGACCGTCGCCGAGCGCAAGCGCAACCTCGGCCAGGCGATCGAGCACCTGGACGGGTTCCTGAGCCTCGTCGGTTTCGTGGCGCTCGTGCTCGGGGGGATCGGGGTCGCAAGCGCGCTCCACGCCTACATCCGCGAGAAGATAGCGACGGTGGCCGTCCTGCGCTGCCTCGGCGCAAGCGCGAGGCAGAGCTTCGCGGTCTACCTGGTCCAGGGGCTGGCCCTGGGCGTTGCCGGCGCTTGCGTCGGCGGCGCGCTCGGTGTCGCCGTCCAGATGACCCTGCCGGCCCTGGTGAAGGGGGTGCTTCCGGTCGACGTGGATTTCTTCGTCTCGTGGCCCGCGCTCATTCGCGGCATGGGCGCCGGGGTTGTGATCTGCATGCTGTTCGCGCTCCTGCCGCTGATCTCGGTCCGCAGGGTCCCCCCCCTCGCTGCCCTGCGTTCGGCGGTCGCCGAGCGCGCGGCCGTCTCCCCGGATCCGTGGCGCATTGCCATTGGGGCGGCGATCGCCGCGTCCGTGGCGGGCTTTGCGGTCTGGCAGACAGGGGCCTTGGCCGTGGGCCTCGGGTTTGCGGGCATGCTCGGACTCGGGTTCCTCGTCCTTGCTGGCCTCGGATCCGCGGTCGCCTGGGCGGCCCGCCGGTTTGTGCCAAAGCGGCTGCCCTATGTCCTTCGCCAGGGCATCGCGAACCTCCACAGGCCCAACAACCGCACGGTCCTTCTTCTGGTTTCGCTCGGCTTGGGTACGTTCCTTGTGCTCACGCTCTACCTCGCCCGCACGACCCTCCTGCGCGAGATCCGGAGCGCGGACGCGCTCGGCAGGCCGAACCTCATCTTCTTCGACATCCAGGACGACCAGATCGGTCCGTTGGAGGAGGCCGCCGCCGCCGCGGGCTCGCCGGTCGCCGTGCGCGCCCCGATAGTCACCATGAAAATAACCTCCGTGCGCGGAAAGAGCGTGGAGGAGGTCCTGCGCGAGAAGGGGGCGCATGTCGCGGCGTGGGCGCTCCGGCGCGAGTACCGGTCGACCTTCCGCGGCGAGATCTCGGCCACCGAGAAGATCGTGCAGGGCCGCTTCAGCGGGCGCTACGACGCGGCGGTAGGAGCGGTGCCGATCTCGGTGGAGGAGGGCCTTGCGCGCGACATGCAGCTTCACCTGGGGGACGAAGTCGACTGGGACGTGCAGGGGCTGGCTGTGCGAACGCGGGTCGGAAGCATCCGGGCCGTGGAATGGCGCCGGCTCGAGCCCAATTTCTTCGTCGTCTTTCCCGAGGGCGTCCTCGAGGGGGCGCCGAAGACCTACCTTGCCGCGGTGCACTCGGGCTCGCCGGCCGAGTCGGCGAGGGTGCAGCGCGCCGTCGTGGACGCGTTTCCTAACGTGACCGCCATCGACCTCGCGCTCGTGGTCGAGACGCTGGACGGGATCTTCTCAAAGGTTGCTTTTGCGATCCAGTTCATGGCGCTTTTCACCGTGGCCACGGGCCTTGTCGTGCTCGCGGGCGCGATCCTCACGGGCCGCCACCAGAGGATCCGCGAGACGGTGCTCCTGCGAACGCTCGGCGCAACGCGGCGGCAGCTTGCCCTCATCCAGCTGTTTGAATACGCGGTGCTTGGGATACAGGCGGCGATCGTCGGCGGCCTCTTTGCTGTCGCCGGGAATGAGCTGCTGGCCCGGTTTGTTTTCCATGTGCCGGCCGCGGAGCCGGCCGGACAGATCGTCGCGGCGGTCGTGATCGTCACCGCTCTCGCGGTCGCAACCGGCGTCCTGGCGGGGCGCGGCGTTACGGATCATCCTCCGCTCGAAATCCTTAGGCAGGAGACGTGAATGCGGCGTGGCTGAGTTTCTCCTGGGTCGCTGATGGGGCCCCGAGCCGCCGTCAACCGATTTCAATCCGAGGTTGCCGCCCCCATTCTCCTGAAACCATGGCACCTGATCGGTCGTCAAGTGTCGTCACACCGCAACCCTTGCTGTCCCCATCGAGCCATTCTGGAGGAGAATTCGCCCGCGCGACCGGCTGGTTGCGCCTGGTCGCCGCGCTTTCCTCGGCCGTCGCATGTTCCGTTGCGATTGCGGAGCCCTTCCGCAGCGCGGGCTCCCCGAGCACGGGGGAGCTTTCCCAGGGTTACCGCGACGGTCGCGTCCTGGCGAAACCGAGGCAGGAGATGCTCCCCAGCATTGACCAGGCGGAGGGTGCCGAGGGGCTCAGCCTGCGCGCGCGTTATGCCCGGTTCGGGAATGTCGGCGTCCTCGACCTCCCGGCGGGCGACACGGTGCCCGCGGCCATCGCAAGGCTCAAGGCGACCGGCCGTTACGAATACGTCGAGCCCGACTACATCCGCCGCGCCACGGCCTCACCTGTGGTTCCAGACGACCCTCAGTTCACGAACCAGTGGGCGCTCAACAACACGGGTGCTAACGGGGGGCGCGCGGGCGCGGACATCAACGCCGAGGCCGCTTGGGAAACGGCTACGGGCGCCCCCGGCGTCATCGTGGCCGTCCTCGATTCCGGCGCACTGACCACGCACCAGGACCTTGCCGCAAACATGTGGGTCAACCCGTCCCCTGGGACCACCGCCTCGTTCAATGACAGCTCCGCCGGGTTCGGTACGGTCCAGGAGACCGACGGGGTGAATGGCCTGAACGCGGTTGCGCGCACCGGGTCCCCGACCGACGACAGCAGCGTGGGCCACGGGACGCACGTTTCGGGCATCGTCGGCGCCGTGGGCAACAACGGCCTGGGGGTCTCAGGGGTCGCCTGGAAGGTGCAGCTGATGGAACTCAAGTTCCTCGACAGCTCGGGGCAGGGCACGCTATCCGAAGAACTCCCCTGCATCGAGTACGCGATCGCCCACAAGGTGAGCGCCGTGAACGCGAGCTTCGGCGACTCGACCTTCTCGCAGGCCGAGATGGATGCGATCCAGGCTGCCGGCAAGGCCGGCATCATCTTCGTGTGCGGGGCTGGAAACAGCGCGGAGGACAACGACATTTCGGGGTTCTTCCCCGCGGACTACCCCCTCGACAACATCATCGGCGTCGGGGCCACGGACAACCGCGACGGACTCGCGGTCTTCTCGGACTACGGATCGGGCTCGGTCGAGATCTTCGCGCCTGGCGAAAACGTCATTTCCACCATAAACACGAGCACATCATCGTACGGGTACCTGAGCGGCACGTCGATGGCGACGCCCTTCGTGACGGGTGCCGTCGCGTTGTTGAGAGCGCGCTACCCCGCGGACACCTACCGGGAGACCATCAACCGCATTCTCAACTCAGCCGACAGGATCGCGGCGCTTGCCGGCAAGGCGCAGACAGGGGGGCGCCTAAATCTCGCCACCGCGTTGACGACGGCGCCCAGCACGCCCCCGAACGCGCTGTTTGCGAACCGGACGGTGCTCGTGGGCCTTGATCCCTACACCCGCTCGAACAATGCGGATTCACCCGAGGCGCTCGAGCCGGGCGCGCCGGTGATCGCGGGCGTGTCCGGATCCCACTCGCTCTGGTGGCAGTGGACGGCAACCGAGAACGCCACGGTGGAAATCGACACAAGCGGCAACGCCGGGGGTTCGATCGTCGGCGGAAGCACGTACCCGACCCTCCTCGGGGTGTACACGGGCAACTCCCTCGGCGCACTGACCCTGGTGCAAAGTAGCTCGAATTTCGGAATGGAGTCCCTCGAGGGCGGCGGCGCGATGTCGTACAGCGAGGTGAGCTTCCATGCCGCGGCCGGGACGACGTACCAGATCAACGTGCAGGGCCAGGGCACAAGCAGCGGACAGACGATCCTGGCCATCAACACGACACCCGACAACGACTCGGTTTCCGCGCCGACCGTGCTTGCGGGTCCCAGCGATTCGATCCTCGACGCAAACCCGAACGCCACGCGTCAGGGCGGCGAGCCCAAGATCCTCGGCAACGCCGGCGGGCACTCGCTCTGGTACTCATGGACGGCGCCCAAGTCCGGCACGGAGCAGGTCTCGGCCTACAGCTATGACTTCGTCCCCGAGGCGGCGGTCTACACCGGATCGTCGTTCGCCAACCTCTCGCTGGTCGCCTCGGCTGCGGGCACGGCGCTCTCCGGCGCGACGACCGACGTGAGCGGATGCCTCTGCACGTTTAGCGCGGTCGCGGGCACGACGTACCTCATCTGCGTCGACGGAGTGAGCGCGCAGGATACCGGGGAGTTCACGCTGTCGCTCGACGACTCGCTGTGGCAGGCGAAGACCGGAGATGCGGTGACCTGCTCGCCCGCGGTCGGGACCGACGGGACCGTCTATGTCGGCAGCGACGACAATTCCCTGTACGCAATTGACACCAACGGAAACGTCAAATGGAGCTATGCGGCGGGGAGCGCCTTTGACACGAGCTCGGCCGCGATCGCCCCGGACGGGACGATCTATGCGGGCAACGCGGACGGAAACGTGTACGCGTTCAACCCGAGCGGCACGCTGAGGTGGACCTACGCCGTTCCGGCCCCATCGAGCAGCTCGGGCCTGGACAACGGGGTCTCCTCCTCCCCGGCAATCGCCTCGGACGGAACGATCTGTTTCCACGACGACGACGGTCATGTGTACGCGTTAAATCCCGACGGGTCCCTCAAGTGGACCGCGGCGGTCTCCGGCCTCTCGTATGCGGCCCCGACGATCGCCCCTGACGGGACGGTTTACATAGGGACCGATGGCGGATCCCTTGTGGCGCTCAATCCGGGCGGCGCCCAGAAATGGGCGTTCTCGACGCCCATCGCGGGCGAGCAGATCTACACCGCCGCGGCCATCGACTCGGGCGGGAATCTCTACTTCGGGACGCTGAGCGGGAACTTATACTCGGTGGACCCGACCGGCAAGCTGCGATGGAGCTACACGGTGGGCAACGGCGTCACCTCGGCGCCGGCGCTCGCGAACGGAGCCGCCTACTTCGGGGGCTACGACGGAAACCTGTACGCGCTGTCGACGGCGAGCGGCGCGCTCCTCTGGAGGTATTCCCTCGGCACCCAGGTGAGGGCGAGCGCGCCGGCGGTCGACGCCAACGGTGTCATCTATGTCGGATGCTACGACCACAACATGTACGCGGTCAGCTCGGGCGGATCGCTGGTCCGGATCTTTGCCTCCGGCGACTGGATCAGGTCGTCGCCTGTCATCGCCGGGACTAGGCTCTATTTCGGGAGCAATGACCACAAGGTCTACGCATTCGACATCGGCGCCGGCGAGGCGCCGTCGGACTGGCCGATGTACCAGTTCAACGCGCAGAGGCTCGGCCGGGGGGTGTCCACGGCGCTGGCCATCACCTCGCAGCCGGCCTCGCAGACCGTCGCGCCCGGCGGGGCGTTCACACTCTCGGTGGGCGTCGCCGGGCCCGGAACCCTCAGCTACCAATGGGACCTGAACGGGGCGCCGATCGCGGGGGCCACGGGCGCGGCGTACACTGTCGCGTCCGCGACGGCGACAAACGCCGGAAGCTACACGGTGGCCGTCACCAGCGCCTCGGGCAGCGTCAAGAGTTCTCCGGCCGTGGTCACCGTCGCCGCGGCGAACCCGGCGGCTGCCCGTCTCATCAACATTTCCACCCGCGCGCAGGTTGGAACGGGCGGATCCATCCTGATCCCCGGCTTCGTGATCGGTGGCAGCGGCACGGAGACGCTCCTGATCCGCGCGGACGGTCCGAGCCTGACGGCGTTCGGGGTTCCGGGAGCGCTTGCGGCTCCCAGCCTTGTCCTGACCGCCCAGGCGACGGGCGTCACCCTCGCCACGAACACGGGCTGGGGCACCAACTCGAACCCGGCCCAGATCGCAAGCGTGGCAGTGCAGGTGGGCGCCTTCGCCCTGGAGAGCGGGAGCGCGGACTGCGCCGTGATCGTCACGCTGCAGCCGGGCGCCTACACGGTGCAGGTCTCCGGCGTGGGCAACACGACCGGTGTGGCGCTGGCGGAAGTCTACGATGTGGCGAACACCGGGACGGCGCGGCTCGTGAACATCGCGACCCGGGCCCAGGTCGGAACAGGGGGCAATATCATCATCGCCGGCTTCGTCGTCTCGGGAAGCGGCTCCGAGGAATTGCTCGTGCGGGGGGACGGGCCCAGCCTGACCCCGTTCGGCGTGGCCGGCGTGCTGGCCGAGCCGAGCCTGAGCCTTTTAGGCAGTTCGCAGAACCTGGTTGCCTCCAACACGGGATGGGGCACGAGTGTGAGCCCCTCCCAGATAGCGGGTGTCGCGGAGGCCGTCGGTGCCTTTAGTTTCGCCGCAGGCAGCGCCGACAGCGCCGTGGTCGTCAGCCTGCCGGCGGGCGCGTACACGGCGCAGGTCTCGGGCGTGAACAGCGCGACGGGCGTGGCCCTTGTCGAGGTCTACGAGGTACCGTGACGCGCGCCGGCCGGGGCCGGCCCCGCCTATCGGTTTGAGGGGACGAAGGCGGTCTGCAGCCCGACCATGAAGTCTTCCCGCTCGGACGGGGTCATCCCTGCCGGATCGCGCGCGGGCTCCCTGCCCGTGAGGGTTCTCGAGAGAATCGAGGCGCGCTCTGCGGCGTTTCGGGACCTGCCGAATGCGAGGTAGTAGCTCCCCGGGTCAACCGTGAATCGGACCTCGCCCCCGGCTCCCAACGTGACGGGTTTTCCTTGGGGAAGGCGGAGGGCCAGCGCGCGCGCCGGATCAGGCGTGTCGGTTGATGAAACAACGGCATCGACGAGCCCGTTCCGCCGGGTGAGCTCGATGTTGAGGTGCCAATCGCGGAAGCGGAACCTGTCGATCCGGGCGTGGTTCATCCCCGGGGGCAGGCTCGGAGCCAGCCCCAAGTCGGCGCCCTCGGGCTCCAGGTCGAAGCCGAGGAAGAGCAGCATCACCGATGTCACAAAATCGCCGTGGGACCAGACGATCAGCGGTTTGTCGGGCATGCCCTTCCTGTCCCAGTTCTCCGGAAGGTAGAAGTTCCCGGCCTCCATGTCGTACAGGCTCTTGTTCACGATCCCGGAGAGGAGGTACCTCCACGCGAGGTCCGTCCTCCCGAGGAGCCATTCGTCCTGTGCAGCCCATGCGGTGTTGATGGGCCACGTGTCGAGCTCGCCCGCGGGGGCATGCGGGCTCGAGGCATTGGGCCCGAACCGGAAGATGGAGTGATCGGGATTCTCAAGGTCCCTCGTGATCTGGGCGTGCGTCGACGCGAAACGCGGATCGTCGACGGAAATGATCCCCTGGTTCCGGCCGAAGATCTCGAGCCGGGGAATGATCAACATCCCCGAGTCCACCCGGTCGTCGCGCAGGGGGCCGTTGCGGTTCTCCGCCTTTGGGTAGTCCGGATCGACGAACGACTGGCCTGCGGGCCCGGCCATCGGGATGATGCGTTCCTTCTCGGCGTCGTACGCGACCTCGGAAAACCTCGCCTTAAGGCGGTCCGCGGCCTCGTTCCACTGCCGGGACTCGGCCTCGTGCCCAAGCCTGGCGGCGATCTTCGCCGCGGCCCTCAGCCCGCTGTGGACCTCCGCGTTGGGCCACGTCGAGGGCGCGGGGATGAAGCAGATCCACTCCTCGGCGAGGTTGAGCATGCCCTCCCTGTCGACGCGGCCGCGGTAATAGTCGGCAAAGTACTTGACGTACGGCCAGACGGTCCCGAGGAAAGCGCGGCCATCCGGGGCTAGGAGGGAGTAGAACCACATGCCGGTGATGCCGATCGCCGGCTGCTGGGCCTCCCGCTCTCCGCCGACGGAGAAGTCGCGCTGGGCGTTCCAGAACGCGAAGTAGCGCCCGACCGCGTCGTAGTCCCCCGCGAGGGAGAGGCCGATCATCG
>CAZHPC010000017.1:0-41776 GCA_964534685.1 uncultured Opitutaceae bacterium | reverse complement strand
CTTTGAGCAGGTCAACGCCCGGGAAACCTTCGAGCAGATGATCGCAAACGAGAAGATTCCCGCCTTTTTGAGGTAGCAACGCGGTCGCCGTACGGGTTAGAAGAGCCCCATGAAGTTTTGCGTCGTCGGTGCCGGGGCGTGGGGCACGGCGTTCGCTCTGCACCTCGCGAGGGGTGCACGGAGCGTTGCGCTCGTTCCGCGGCGACCCGAGCAGGCGGCCGCGATCGCCTCGGCGCGCGAGAACCGCGAATACCTTCCGGGCGTGCTGCTTCCCCCCGGCGTACGGGTCTGCGGGAGTCTCTCCGAGGGCCTCCAGGGCGCGGATGTCGTCCTCCTTGCCTGTCCCGTTCAGACCCTCCGTCAGACCTCGGCTAACGTCGGGGCCGCCCTGAGGCCCGGCGCCGCGCCCCGGCTGGTCATCAGCCTTGCCAAGGGACTTGAGCTCGGCAGCCACATGCGGCCCTCCCAGGCGATCGCCGAGGCGCTGCCGGGCACGATGGTGGGCGCTCTGTCGGGCCCGACCAACGCGGCCGAGGTCGCGCGAGGGCTGCCGGCCGCGATGGTGCTCGCGGCCAAGGGCGACGAGTCCGTCATCCAGGACGTCCAGTCCGCGATCAGCGGCCCGACACTGCGCGTCTACACGACCGACGACCTGGCCGGCGTCGAGTTCGGCGGGAGCCTCAAGAATGTCTACGCGATCGCTGCGGGATGCTGCGAGGGCCTGGGCCTCGGCGACAACGCCAAGGCGGCGCTCATGACCCGCGCCGTGGCCGAAATGGTCAAGGTCGGGGGCTCGCTCGGGGCCCGCAGGGAGACTTTCTACGGGCTCAGCGGATTCGGGGACCTCGTCGCGACGTGCCATGGCGCGTGGAGCCGCAATCGCGAGTTCGGCCAGCGGATAGGAGAGGGCCGGAGCATCACGGAGCTGCTCGCCGGCCGCAGGACCGTCGTCGAGGGCTATGAGACCACGCGCTCGTTCGCCGGGCTGTGCTCCGAGAGGGCCATCGACGCCCCGATCCTCAGCGAGACGAATTCGATCCTCTTCAAGGGACACAGGCCGGCCGACGCCATATCGGCCCTGATGATGCGCGAGCTCAAGCGCGAGACGGCGTCGGCGTTCGTTCCGGCCTAGGCCAGATTGTTTGATTCCCGGGCTTGCCTTGGCGGGCTCCCCCTAGTTGCTTCTTGGGCCCCCCGCAAGGTCACCCCAATCCCCCAATGGCCGATCTCGCCGCACTCGACCGAAAACATAAGCTCGTCATCGTCGCGTCGTCCCTCGGAACGGTCTTCGAGTGGTACGACTTCTACATCTACGGAACCCTGGCCGCCTTCTTCGGGAAGCTGTTCTTCCCGCCCGGAAACGAGAGCGCGTCCTACCTCTCGAGCCTTGCCCTCTTCGGCGTCGGCTTCTCGGTGCGCCCGTTCGGCGCCCTCTTCTTCGGCCGGCTGGGCGACCTCGTGGGCCGCAAGTACACATTCCTTGTCACCATCATCGTGATGGGGCTCTCGACATCGCTCGTCGGGCTGCTGCCGACGTATTCGGGAATCGGATTCATGGCCCCCGTGATCCTGGTGATCCTGAGGCTGGCCCAGGGGCTCGCCCTCGGGGGCGAATACGGCGGGGCCGCGATCTACGTGGCCGAGCACGCGCCGCACGGAAAACGCGGGCTCTTCACGGGGTGGATCCAGACGACGGCGACCCTTGGGCTGTTCCTCGCGCTGGTTGTGATCGGCGGCCTGAGGGCGGTGATCACGCCCGACCAGTTTGCGGCATGGGGCTGGCGCATCCCCTTTCTGCTGTCGTTCCTCCTGCTCGGCGTCTCCGTCTACATCCGCCTCAAGCTCGAGGAGTCGCCGGTGTTTGCGGAGATGAAGGCCGAGGGCAAGCAGTCCAAGGCGCCGCTGACCGACAGCTTCATGCGCTGGGAGAACGGCAAGATCGTCCTGAAGGCGCTCTTTGGCGCGACGGCGGGCCAAGGCGTCGTCTGGTACGGGGGCCAGTTCTACGCGCTCTACTTCCTCACGACGACCCTCAAGGTGGACTATGTCAGGGCCTACTGGCTGATCGCCGCCTCGCTGGTCATCGGGGCCGGCCTCCTCATCGGGGCGGGCAGGCTTTCCGACCTGATCGGGCGCAAGAGGATCATCATGACGGGCCTCCTCCTGGCTGCCCTTACCTACCAGCCGATCTTCCGGGGCCTGACCCGGGCGGCCAACCCGGCGCTCGCGGACGCGATGGAGCGCACGCCGGTCGTGCTTGCGACGGGCGACTTCCACGGGCGCCTGGCGCTCGCCATCGACGCCCTGAAGGACGCCGCAAAGAAGATCGTCCTCCCGAGCACGCCGAAGACGGAGACGGACAAGGCGCGGAACTTCCTGAACAGCCGGGGCATCCCTTTCACGCTTGCGCCCTTGCAGGGCCCGGGCGCGCATGTCTCGCTGGCGGTCGGCGGCACGACCGTCTCGGGGTTTGACGAGAAGGCCTACGACGCCGCGCTCGCCCCGGCGGGATACCCAAAGAAGGCCGACCTGGCGGCCATGAATGCTCCCTTGGTGCTCGCTCTGCTCACGGTGCTGCTCGCGTACGTGGCGATGGTGTACGGGCCGATCGCCGCGTTCCTTGTCGAGCTGTTTCCGACGCAGATCCGCTACACGTCCATGTCGCTTCCGTACCACATCGGCAACGGCTGGTTCGGCGGATTCCTTCCGCTGATCGCCACGTCTATCGTCGTCTTCACGGGCGACATCTACTCGGGCCTGTGGTTCCCGATAGGTGTCGCCGCGATGTCGTTCGTGGTCGGTACGATCCTGCTGCCGGAGACGAAGGACCGCGACCTGCGCGGCCTAGCGGACATCCCGTTCCCCTGACTAGACAAGGCGTCCCAGGCGGCGCGCTGCCGAGAGAACGAGCATGCTCCCGAGGTAGGCGGTGATTACGAGGATCGAGAGGCGGTGGCTACCGATCGCCATGCCGAGATACTCGCAGAATCCGCCCAGCATTGCGCCGATCAGGTTTGCGCCGAAGACCGCGGACGGCGACGCGGACTCGCGGAACGTCGTCGAAAAGATGATCCCCGCGAAGAAGATAGGCAGCGGCACGACCAGCAGGGTCCAGAGCATCCGGACCGGGAATTCAAGCCCGAGAACGGCCTCGCGCGGCACGACCAGCAGGAGGGCTAGGGTTGCCAAGAGCGGCGCATACATCCAGAGCGAGCAGCCTTTCAGGCGCTCGGCCGTGAGGTTCGCCGCGATCACCATGAGGAGCACCCCCGCGACGACGATCAGGGTCACGAACCACGTGGCGCCGAAGAAGAGGGTGCAGTCGCTGATGTTCTTCGTCTCGAGGAGGAGGAAGCCCATGCCGAGCAGGCCGAAATGGATGTCGGCTAGGCCGAAGGTGCGCCGCCTCAGGCAGGCGACCGCCGCTACCGAGAACGCGAGGAGGCTCGCAATCGCTATCACGTAGTCGGAGGGGATGGTCCTCCTGGCAAGGTAAAGGAAAGGCCAGTCGTCCGTTGGTAGGTCGACGTCGCTCGGGTTCACAAACGTGGCCCGGAAGTACCGGAGGACCTTAGGGGGCAGCATGACGGCCGGATCCCTTGGCACGCAGAGGATGATCAGCTGCCTGGGCTCGTCCATATACATCTGCGGTATCCTTCCCGTGGCCTCCTTCACGAGGCCGTAGAGCTTCGGTCCGAGCCACGGTTTCCCCAACGAGAATGACAGCGCCAGCATCCCTTGGTCGTTCAGCAGGCGGTAAGCCGTGCGGATGCTCTCGATGGTGTAGACGTAGCCGTCCAGCCGGACGTTGTTCATCGTGCTGAAGAGTGCCTGCGAATCCAGGAAGCCGAAGAGCACCAGGTCGTATCCGGGCCTGGCCCGGGCGAGGTAGGCCCGCGCGTCGTCGATGTGGACCGACACCCGCGGGTCCGAATAGGGCGCTCCCGCGTTGAAGCGGCGCGAGATGTCGACGATCGCCGGGTCGATCTCGACGGCGTCGACGTGCCTCGCCCCGGACGCGAGGGCCGCCTCCACGTCGCAGCCTCCGCCCGCCCCGACGATCAGGACCCGGTCGCGACCGTCGGAGACGGCGTAGGGAAGGACGTACTGGCGGGAGAACCAGCGGGCGTCGTTCTCCGCCTTGGTGCCGGGCGTGTAGCGCGACCTGTCGAGCGCCGCGTCGAAATGGTAGCCGAACTGGTTGACCCTGACCACGTACATCGGCGGGTCGCGCATCGTGCCCAGGTCCGGCGGGGGCGCGGACTCGGAGACCCCGGGTGTGTCAAACCGGCTGACCGTGATGTAGTAGTAGGGGGACCAGATCGCCCTGGGATCGCTGTTCCAGACGACGGCGGCCAACGTTGCGGCGAACACGGGAAGGGCGGCAAGCGTCGCCCTGCGGGTCGTCACGGTGAGATAGACCAGCATGACGCCCGCCATGCCGAGCACGGGCGAGAAGTGCTTGAGCGAGAAAAGGCCGAAGCAGAGCGTGCCCGAAAGGCTGCCGGCGAGGTCCCAGGCGTACGCCTTGAGCCGCGGCATCGAATTGAACAGGACCCCCATCCGCTGTCCCAGCGGTACGAAGACCAGGGCGTTCATCGCGAAAATCCGCACCAGGGCGAACGCATGGAGCATGGACGGCGGAAGGGCGTAGAAATGGAGCTCGCTCGGGGAGGTTCCCAGGACCGAGTTGCGGTCCATGAGCAGCATCCCGATGTCGCAGGCCAGGAACACCGGGAACCACCCGAGGAGGTTCCACCTCCTGCCGGCCGCCATCGCCCCGGCCCCGAGTCCCAGAAACGAGCTCAGCAGCATGAGGTTCGCGTAGTACGCTACCAGGTGGACGACGGACGGAACCCACCGGATCACCATCATCTCGAGAAAGAGGGCCGTGAAGGAGAGGGCGAACATCTGCCATCCCGCGCGGCTCTCGTCTCCGGGGTGCGTCATCCCACGTGAAATACCGGGTCGGCGGACGGCGATCAACTTCAACTTTGGGCCCGGGCAGAGCGGCTCAACCCGGGGATTGCGGTGGGGGCCCCCAGTATCCACATTGCGCCCCGATGAAAATAGCCGTCGGCTGCAGGCTGCGATACCAGGTCGTGGCCCCCAGCGCCTCATTCACCTTCAACGTGCTGGTCAACACCGACTCCCAGCAGCAGCTTGTCTCCGAGGCCGTGAAGTGCGCGCCCGAGGTGCCGACGGAGATCGCGACAACGTCCAAGGGGGACCGCGTGCTCAGGACGGAGGCCCCGACCGGGCCGTTCGATCTGGAGTATTCGGCGGTCGTCGAGGTCAACCGCCCCGAGATGCCCCCGCAGGTCCCTGCGGACCGGCCCGGCCGGCTGCCGCTCAACATCCTGACCTACACCCTGCCGAGCCGCTACTGTGAGAGCGACAGGTTCGGGCCCACCGCGTGGGAGCTCTTCGGCAAGGGCGAGGACAGGGCCGAGCAGGTGCGCGCGATCTGCGCCTGGGTGAGCGAGAACGTCGAGTACGCGCCGGGATCGACCGACGGAAGGACGTCGGCATGGGATGTCTGGCAGACGCGCAAGGGCGTGTGCCGCGACTACACGCACCTCGCCATCGCGCTCTGCCGCGCGCTCTCAATCCCGACCCGCTACGTCGGAGGCTACGCGGTCGGCCTCGTGCCGATGAACTTCCACGCCTGCTTCGAGGCGTACCTGGGCGGAGGGTGGAGGCTGTTCGACCCGACCGACGGGATCGCCCCGGGCCTGATCGTCGAGGCGACGCGCGGCCGGGACGCGTCGACCGCAGGGTTGACGACCATCTTTGGACGGATCCAGGCAGGATCCGTCCAGGTGGAGTGCTCCCTTGCCCGGGAGCCGGCCGCTCAGTCGGCCGGGATCCGCATCGAGTAGAAGCTGCGGTAGACGAACACCAGGGCCACGACAAAGATCGCGGCGCCAAGGGCGTGCTTGAGCCCGGCCGGCATGTTGACGGCGATCTCGACGGCCAGGAGGCCGAAGAGCGTCGTGAACTTGATGACGGGGTTGAGCGACACCGACGACGTGTCCTTGAACGGATCGCCGACCGTGTCGCCGACGACCGTCGCCGCATGCAGGGGCGTGCCCTTCTGCTTCAGGTCGACCTCGACGATCTTCTTTGCGTTGTCCCAGGCGCCGCCCGCGTTGGCCATGAAGATGGCCTGGAAGAGCCCGAAGAACGCGATGCCGATGAGGTAGCCGATGAAGAAGTACGGATCGAAGAACGCGAGCGACAGGGCGAAGCAGAACACCACGATGAAGATGTTGATCATCCCCTTCTGGGCGTACTGCGTGCAGATGCGCACGACCTCCTTCGACGCGGCCACGGAGGCCGTCGCCGCGTCCAGCTTCATGTTGTTCTTGATGTAGACGACCGCCCGGTAGGCGCCCGTCACGACCGCCTGCGTGCTGGCTCCCGTGAACCAGTAGATGACGGCGCCTCCCATGAGGAGGCCCATGATCGCCTCGGGATGGACGAGCGAGAGGCGCTCGATCGTGTCCGGGTGCAGGCGCTTGAGCAGCATGATGATGCCGAAGACCATCGTCGTTGCGCCCACGACCGCGGTGCCGATGAGGACGGGCTTGGCCGTCGCCTTGAACGTGTTCCCGGCGCCGTCTCCCTTCTCAAGCTGGTGCTTGGCGTTCGCGAAGTCGGGCTTGAAGCCGAAGTCCCGCTCGATTTCCGCGGAGATGTCCTTCTTCGACTCGATCTGGGAGAGCTCGAAGACGGACTGGGCGTTGTCGGTCACCGGGCCGAAGCTGTCGACCGCGATTGTCACGGGGCCCATTCCAAGGAACCCGAAGGCGACCAGGCCGAACGCGAAGATCGGCGCGGCGAACCGGAACTCCTCGGGCATGATCTGCTGGAGGGCGGGGTGCCCTGCGGCCAGGTACGCGCCGAACATGAGGAGGATGATGACGAGGCCCATCCAGAACGCGCAGAAGTTGCCCGCCACGAACCCGGAGAGGATGTTGAGCGAGGCGCCTCCCTGCTTCGAGGACGTGACGATCTCCTTAACGTGCCGGCTCTCGGTCGAGGTGAAGATCTTCGTGAATTCCGGTATCAGCGCGCCGGCGATCGTGCCGAACGAGATGATGGTCGAGAGGAGCCACCAGAGCTCAGGCGGGCAGTTCGGCTGCTTTGAGAGAAGCACGTACGTCGCCGCATAGGTGACCGCGATCGAGATCAGCGATGTGATCCAGACGAGGTTGGTCAGCGGCTGCTCGAGGTTGAAATCCTTCTTGCCCCCGAAAAGGGCGGTGTTCAGCGCCGCGTTCACGAAGTAGCTGACGAGGGACGTGATGACCATCAGGATGCGCATCGCGAAGAGCCAGACGATCAGGGTGCCGCAAAGCTCGGGGCTTGAGACGAGCGCCAGGGCGAGGAACGCGATGAGCGCCACGCCGGTGACGCCGTAGGTCTCGAACCCGTCCGCCGTCGGTCCGACCGAGTCGCCGGCGTTGTCGCCCGTGCAGTCGGCGATGACGCCCGGGTTGCGCGGGTCGTCCTCGGGCATGTTGAAGATGATCTTCATCAGGTCGGCACCGATGTCGGCGATCTTCGTGAAGATGCCGCCGCAGATCCTCAAAGCGGAGGCTCCGAGCGACTCGCCGATCGCGAATCCGATGAAGCAGGGACCCGCAAGCTCGGCCGGGATGAACTTCAAAATGCAGATCATGAAGAAGAGCTCTATGGCGACGAGGAGGAGGCCGATGCTCATCCCCGACTTGAGCGGGATGAGGAGCGTGGCGAGCGCATTTCCCTTCAGGGCGGAGAAGGCCGTGCGCGAGTTGGCAACCGTGTTGATCCGGATCCCGAACCAGGCGACGCCGTAGCTGCCGAGGATGCCGAGGATCGATGCCAGGAGGATCACGACGACGTGGGCGGCCGTCTGTCCGGAAAGCGCGCTGAAGTAGTAGGTCATGCAGGCTGCGATGAGGATCCACAGCACCACGAGGAACTTACCCTGCTGCGCGAGGTACGTCTTGCACGTCTCCCAGATCATGTTCGAGACGGACGCCATCGAGGAGTGTACCGGAAGGTTCTTCGTCTGGATGTACTGGATCCATCCGAAGACCATGCCGATCAGGCACACCACAAGGCCGGTCAGCAGAACGGCGGAACCGCTCAGGCTTCCTCCCATAAAGGTCACCGTGTTGAGGTCGGGGAGCTTTATGTCCGATTCGCCTGCGCGAAGGGACGGAATGAAGGACGCGGCGAGTATGGCAGCGGCGCCGTATTGCCATGCTTTGTGTTTTTTCATGGTGAGTTGAAGGGGTTACTTTGGATCCATCGTGACAAAAGCGTCCGCATTTAGGCGAACCTTTTGTGGTTCCCGGCGCCTCTAGTCCGACCAGTGGATTGCGTTTAGAATCTCTGCGAGATGATAGCCGGCCTTCGCCAGGCGCTCGGATGCCAAGGGTGTGCAGACCTCGTCGTAATGGGGGGGAAAAGTCATCTTAATACTCTTTATCCCACCTCGCGGGTCGGGTATCAGGGCGCCAAAGGTTATGCCGGAATATGCGGTGCGCGCGGCCACCAGGCTCTCCGTGGCCCAGGCCTCGGCCCAGTGGTGGTAGTCGCCGGTGCTCCTCCAGGTCGCGGACTCGTCGGCGACCTTCTTCTCGAGCACCGCAGCGAGCGCGGCGGGATCCTTGCCGGCGCCGATCTTCTCCACGAGCGCCGTGTCCCAATAGGCGTGCAGCTCGTCGAATCTTCCCGGGCCGAAAAAGTCCGCGTTGCCCCCCTTGTCGTTCGGGACGTCCTTCAGGGCCGCCGGGTCCATGACCAGCTTGGCCGATCCGTCCGCCCCGGTTTCGAAGTACCCGTTTGCGATGTGCAGCGGCTGGTGCTCGTCGCCCACGAAGTGCACGAGCATGCAGAGGGCCTCGCGCTTCGTTATCCTCTTGTCGCCGCCCCCCTCAAGGACGCTGACGGCCTCCTCGAGCATGTGGACGACGTCGTGGGGGTTGGCATACGGCCCGTCGAGCGTGTAGGCCGCAGTTCCAAGGGGGAGGTCGACGTAGTGCCATTCTCCGTTCTTTGGGAACTCGGCGTTGAACTTGAGTGCCTCGGGATCGGAGCCGAGCGGGCCCGTGTGGAAGTAGGCGCTTCTCACCTCGTCCATCCACGAGGAGATCGAGGCCAGGTCGTCGCTGCCGAGTATCGCGGCCACGTGGCTCCGCGCCTCCGCCGACAGGTTGTGCTGTGCGACAATCGCCATCGCGCTGTGGCCTTCCGCCCCCCACGGAAACGCGGGGCAGGCAAAGGTCAGGGCCAGGAACAACGCCGCAAAGGCCTTCGGGAGTTTTTGGGTCATCATCCCAAAAGTTCGTCCTTTCCCGTCTCCATTGGAAAGCCTATTTTCCCGACCCGCGACCGATTTCCAAATGCCGACCGCAATGACCCCCGAGCCCCCGTATTATGCCGTGATCTTCACGTCCCAGCGGACCGAGGGCGACAAGGGCTATGCGGAGATGTCCCGGCGCATGGAGGAGCTCGCCTCGGCCCAGCCCGGATACCTTGGCATCGAGAGCACAAAGGGGCCGGATGGATTCGGAATCACGGTCTCCTACTGGTCGGATGAGGGGGCGATTGCGCGATGGAAGGCCAACATGGAGCACCGGGTTGCGCAGGGCGCCGGGCGGAGCGCTTGGTACGCCGGCTATACGATAAGGATAGCCAGGGTCGAGCGCGCCTACGGGTTTGCAATGCCGCCTGCGGCCTGACGCTTCAAGGCTCGCCATCCGGGCCACGATTCCCAGAGATTACCCGCACCCCAGCCCGGGTGGCGGAATGGTAGACGCTTCGGACTTAAAATCCGATTTCCGCAAGGAAGTGTCGGTTCGAGTCCGGCCCCGGGCACCAAATGCGAATTGGGTGACCAAGGCGTCTGGGGTCTAGGGGAAAGGCGTCTGCCGATCAGTTGACCCCGAAAAAGACGATATGCGCGCCAGCCTTTGGGAATTGCTCCTGCCGCGCCTCGAATTTCGAGGTGATAATGGCCCGGCCGGCGTCGTCAAAGGTGACCGTCGTGCCGTCGTCATGCCATACGCGGCGATCGGCGCGATTCAATGTGATATACCTGTAGGTACCGGGGCGTGCGAACAGTACGACGGCACCCCTCCCATTAGGGGCGATCTTCTCGTGGACCTCCGGCGTGCCGCCAACGGGACCGCTCCCGGTCGGGAACGCCTCCGTTATGTCATCCCGGACCTCCTTGTATTTCTCGAGGACGCTGGCAAATCGGGCTACGCCGCTCTCGGAGATCGCGGGCAAATCGCCCCATATACCGTCCTGACCGAGCACCAGGGAGGCCAGGCTGAGCATCTGGTTGTCTCCCGGGTCGTCCGGCAGATAATGTGTCAGGAATAAAGTCGAGGGAATCCACTGGTCAAACACGAGCGGGCTGCGGCAAATCCAGTCGCGCGCCGGCCCGGGGAAGAAGAAAAGGTTCCAATTGCCATCCGGAGGCAGCGGGTGGTCGTAGTTCTGATTGTAAGGCCCGTTATTGATGAGGAAGTACTTGCCCGCGCTCAGATAGGCTAGGCCGAAGCTGCGGCCCGACTCGGTCATGTCAAAATCGCAGATCGCATCGGGAATGGCGCTGCTTACCGTCTCGGCAATCCGCGCCATGGCCAGTGGCATCTGAAAAGCATAGCAGTCACTCCGCTCTGGGCCCGAGTTTGAGGAGGTTCCGTGCCCGTGGTTGGGGTCGTTGCAACCGTATTGATCGACCGCATCAAACTTGAAATATGTTACGCCGAGCTGGCGGTTAAGCTGGATCAGCTTGTTGGCAAAGTCCTGACCGTAGCGACTCACCACGCAGCACCCCAAGGATGCTTCCGTCTCCCAAACTATCCAGGGGCTGGGCGTGTTCCCGTCGATGGTCTGGAGGCAGTCGGTGTGTGTCTTCAGCATCTGGGACTTCAACGCGACCGTCGTTGGGGCGAACCACAGCCCCAGTTTCATCCCATAGCCGTCGAGCTTGGCCTTCACTTGCTTGAGGCCGTCGGGAAACCTTAGAGGGCTTGGCTGCCAATCGCCGGGCTTTTCGAACCAGCCGGTGTCAATGACGAATACCTCGACGCCCATCCGATGGGCTACGTCGATTTCCTTCAGCATCCGCTCGATGTTCATTTCCGCAAGGTAGGGCTTCCCCTTCCAGCTCTTGAGGCGCTCCTGATAATTCCAGGTGTTGTAGAATATCTGCGGCCTGCGCGAGGCCGGTCTTAAGGCAAGATGTTTCAGGACAAAATTCCGATAGGCCTTTTGCAGAGCCAAGCGGTCGCCTTTGATTGCCCCGATCTCGAACCAGATGGTGGAAAATGGGCTATCGGGCCCGACCTCCTCGCCCGACCAATAATTGCCCTTAACCGCCTCAAGAATGACCGAGCGATCCGGTGAAAGGCGGTAATGCAGGAACTCGTCCGGCGCAGTGGATCCGTGCTCGTACGCGACAAGGAGCTGCTCCGTAGCATCGCCAGCCAGTAAGACGGGACCCATAGCCTCCTCGCCATCGGCAAAGAACCGAAGATCAAGAGTGCGCTCGACGGGCATGTAGCTGTGAAATTCCTCGTTGAATTCGGAGAGGCGCAGTTCGGTAACTTCTGGAAGGCCAGCGAGGGACAGACCCAAGTAGTTTATCATATCCGTCCCAGTGGGTTTCGTGAGGTGCCGTGGCGTGTCGCTTAGAATCTCGTAACGAAAGCGCACCACAGGGTCATCCTCCGCTGTCCTGAAAACCACCTTGAGATGCAGTCCCGCTTCACCGTACACGTCACCGACAAAAGTGCATTCTATGCAACCGTTGGCCAGTTCTCTGGGCGCACCAAGCGGCCTCACGGTCTTGAGTCCCATCGTGACATCGCGCCCGTCCAGATTAAAAACCGGAGCGGAAACGTAATGTCGCCGATCGACTCCTCTTGCTGAATAATCCCACAGGACGGAGGCACCGGCATGGAGCGTGACCGTTGCGAGGCGGGTCTCGACAACGGGAAGATCAAGGGTCTCGGCGTTTGAGGCAAGAGCGGCGACGGCCACTCCAGCAGCTAGAGCGAATGAGCCCGCCATAACCCGGAAAGCGATGGAGTTCACGCATCGTGCCTATTGGGTGGCGAGACGCCGGACAAGGTCCTTTCAATCGACCCTGGCTGGAAACCAGAGTCGACGGGTCTTAGGCAGCATCGGGAAGACTCTTTTCGGCCCCCCGGCCCATAAAGAGGCGCCACAGAGGGCGACTTCGTGCTGAGATCGTTGGTCTCAAGCTTAGAGGTGAGCTTTGTTCAGCGGTACGGAACGACGTGCAGTCGCTCCAAACAAACAACCGCCTGCCAACTCGGCCCAAGGATGACGAATCAGAGTACTTCCCGGTAGAGGTCGGGATGAGGGCGGGGCAGGACGACGGCGTTCACGAGGGCTCCCGCCTCGGCAATGACCCGCCTCCCCGAGGCTACCGCGGCTTCGACCGAAGCGACATCGCCCGTCATCGTGCAGAACGCCTTGCCGCCCAGGGCCATGGCGAGGCGGATCTCCAGCAGCGTGACGTTGGCCGATTTCACGGCCGCATCTGCCGCCCGGATAAGCGTTGCGACGTTGAAGGACTCGAACACCCCAAGGGCACTGTTCGGCTCGGGCATCTGCGTCCGTCCGATCGCGATGAAGACCTCAGGATGCAGGTTGGATATGACCACGTCATCGATCAGGCAGCCATTGGCGGCCAGTTTCCCGGCGTCCACCGCCGCCTGGACCGCGGCCGTGGTGCCCCCGATCAGCACCATGTATTTTCCCGAGCAGATGGAGCGCGAGAGGTGAAGGCGAACGTCCGCGGCCTTGAGCATCGCGTCGGCCACGACAAAGCCTGCCGCGATGCTGGACAGTTCAATCAAGCCGATGGAGTTTTCGTTCATGCTAGGCGGGCGAGGGTGAGGTGACAGTCGGTGACGCTTTCGACTTGCGCACCAAAGGGCGCATGGAGGAACGCCCCCATGGCGTTGGGCGCCGGTTCGGCGACGACCTGCCCGCCGGTCACGCGGGCGCCGGCTTTGAGGCGAGTTTGAGCCGCGGATCCGGCGCTCTGCTTGAGACGGAGCACGACGCGGTCGGGCTTCAACGGCTCGGGCCTGAGCGGCGCAGGATGATCGTAAGCCTGGAGGTTCAGCCGCTTCACCAGGGTCTTGATGGGGACGCGCCTGCCGTCGTGCATCGGGTGCTCCTTGACCGTCATTGGGCCGCTCCACTTCACGCCAGCCGCGCGCATTTCCGCCTTCGCGTCGTCGCACGCCTCCTTTGGGAAGAGTGCCTCGGGGCAGGCGAACAGCGTGCAAAGGCCGCAGGAACAGCAGAGCGAGGCCCATTGGTTCCAATGGTCCTTGCCCATCGCCGTGAACGCCAGGCTTCGCATGACCTGGTGGGGCTCGACGGGGTAGCCGAGCAGGTATCGCGGGCAGTACTCCGTGCAATAGCGGCACTGGTCGCAGGCCGACTTGCCTATCCCGGCCTGCGCCTTTGGCGGCGTGAGCTTGCGCTCGACGACCCGGTGGCTGCGCGGAAGCACGATCGCCCCTGTGGTGGTCTTGGTGACAGGCGTTTCGAGGTCGTCCGAGGTTTCGCCCATCATCATGCCGCCGATGCAGAGAATCGGGTCGCCAACCTGCGCGCCGCCGGCCGCCTCGATGCAGTCGCGAAGCGTCGTGCCGAGCGGAACGCTGAGCGTCACCGGCGTCTTCACGGCCCCGGCGATGGTCAGGATCTTGTGGGTGACAGGGCGCCCGTTTGCCGCAGCCGTCACGTTGACCAAGGTTTCGACGTTGTTTACGACAACGCCCACGTTGAGGGGAATCCCTGCGGGGGGTATGAGCCGTCCCGTCACCTCGTGGACAAGCTCGTATTCGTCGCCGGCCGGGTAGTAGTCGCCGAGCAGCTTCACCTGCACGGCGGTCCCCTTGCAGGCCTTCTCCACGGCCTCGACCGCCTCGTGGTTCTTTTCCTTCAGCGCCACGAATCCCCGGCTGGCACCGACCGCCTCCATGATGAGCTCAACGCCCCGCACGACACCGGCTGAAAAATGCTCCATCACGGCTGCGTCCTTGTGCAGCAGCGGCTCGCATTCCGCCCCGTTTGCGATGACCGTATCCGCCTTGGAGCCGATCTTGACGTGCGTGGGGAATCCGCCGCCGCCGGCGCCCACGACTCCCGCAGCCTTCACCTGCTCGGCCAAAGTCATGTCGCCTTGGTTTTGTCTCCTGCTGAGAACTGCTGCAGGATCTGGTCTGTGATCCGTTGGATGGATGCTTCCAATTCCGGATCGGCCTTTGAATCGGGCGGCCTTTCCGCGGCCGGCGGGTTGCACACGACACCCGGGCGAAAATCGTTGGTGTCACACAGTTCGCATTCCTTCAGGTCGGCGCGGGGATCCGACATGCCCAGCTTCTGGCGGATGGCGATCAGCTCCCTCGCCTGGCCCTCGGTGAACCGGCGCAGGCCCTGTCCCAGCGTGCTGGCGATCCACACCATGCGGCAGTAGGAATCGAGGTTCTCCATCTTCCAGTACGCGTCCTCGACATCCTTTCCCCAGACGATGACCCCGTGGTTCTGCATGACGACGGCCTGGTGGTCCCTCCCGACCTTGCCGACCTCGTCGGCGTTGGCGGGCGAGCCGGGCGTCTCGTACCTCGCGACGCCAATCTCGCCCAGGAACACCTCTGCCTCGGGGATGAGGCATGACGGGATCTCGGTCTTTGCGATGGCAAAGGCGGTGGCGTGCGGCGGATGCGCATGGATGCAGCTCTTGGCCGCCGGCTGGCGCCTCATGATCCCAAAATGAGTCAAGGCCTCGCTCGTGCGCACCCGCGTGCCGGCAAGCTGCTTGCCATCGAGGTCGACGAGGCACATGTCGGCAGGGGTCATGAAGCCCTTGCAGATGAGGGTCGGGGTGCAAAGCACGAGGTTGTCACCGACGCGGATGGTGATGTTGCCGCCGTTGCCGTCCGTGTATTCGCGCTGCCAGAGGCGCTTTCCTATGTCGCACATCCGCTCCTTCAGCGTTTGAATGGCCGGGGAACGGAAGAATTTCTCGATGGCGGCCGGAGTCTTGGGATCGCTGCCCGCCGTCCACTTGAATTCATTGTCGGGCGTGCTCGGCCGTATTCCTGCAGCCGCCGGTGCGACAGGCCGTTCGGTGCCTGATCGGCCGGTGGGTTTACCGTGGCCCGTCAGCACGTCACGCGCTGACGGCGTGAGAAGCGCGTCAGAGGGAACGGCCTCGCCCCGGCGAAGCAGTTCCTCAACTTCCCTGGCCGTGATGACTTTGCGCATGGTAAGAAGGGTTTAAACGGGCGGATGATAGAAGACCCGGTCGACGAGGGAGGCATTGTAGGCGTCCACAGGGGTCGGCTGTTCGAATGGCATGGCCGCCTCGGATCCCTCGGTGAAGCCCACCAGGGTCCCCGGCCCGGCGCCCAGATTGTCGTAAACGACGAGGCTGTTGCCCTTGGCGAGCGGAGTCATGGGCGCGCCTTTGAACTGCTCCTTGGACAAGGGCTGCACCAAGAGGAACCGGCCGCCCGTATAGGACGGATCCTGCTGCGAAAGGGTGACCTTGCCGATGACGTAGCCGAGGCGCATGGGGGGATTTCAGGGTTGGCCGGCCGCATCGCCGTCATTGGCGACGGCGATCACCATGTTGCGAAGCGGCGACTTCGGATCGTGCACGAACGCGCGTGTCGCGCCGCCGTCTGTCGAAAGAACAACACGCTGGTGTTCTCCCGCCCCGAAGGGGTCGATTGCCAGTAGCGGCGGACCCTCCTCCCGGCCCCGCTCGTCAAGCGGCTGGCATATGATCGTGCGGGAGCCGCGCATGCTGGGATGGCAGACTGTGGAAACGATCACTCCGTCTACGCGCGCGAGTATCATGGCGTCAGTAGATTCTCAGGTTGTCGACCATCACGCAGCGGCGAGTGCGGGTGAACGTGGCCGGATTGGTGATGCCTTCGCCGGTGGTGGTCGCGATCGAGTAGCTAAGGTAGCCTTCTCCGCCAAGGCCCAGACCCGCGACGCACGGTCCATTCTTTACGAAGAGGGTCGTGTCGAGCGCCCGGGCCATCCGCGTCATGTGGTCGACATTGAGCGAATGAATGATCGCCGAATGCTTGTAGCCGTGTTCGGAAATCGCGGCGAAGGAGATGCCCTCGTCGACGTCATTCACGCGAACAACGGGGATCATCGGCATCATCTGCTCCTCCATCACGAACGGGTGATTCAGGCTGGTCTCGGCAAAGAGAATCGGAGTGTTCGTGGGCACCTGGGCGCCGGCCTCCCTGGCGAGCACGGAGGCGTCCTTGCCGATCAGGGCGCGGTTGAGAACGGAGTGCGAGCAGCCTCCCGCGTCCTTGCTTGTGGTGAAGGCCGCCTCGCTGAGCTTGTCAAGCTGGGCGGAGGTCAGCTTCGCCGCGCCGGCAGCCTGCAGGGCCTCAATGAAGCTGTCCGCCACCGACTCGAGCACGAAGACCTGTTTCTCGCCGATGCACAGGAGGTTGTTGTCGTAGGCGCCGCCTTGGATGATGTCGCTGGCGGCCTTCTTGAGGCAACCCGTGCCGTCCACCAGCACTGGGGGGTTCCCGGGGCCGGCGCAGATGGCGCGCTTGCCTGACTTCATCGCGGCCGAGACGACCCCGGGGCCGCCGGTGACGCAGAGCAGGCGGACAAGCTCATTCTTTGTCAGTGCGTCGAATGATTCCAGTGTCGGCCTCTCGATCGTGCAGACGAGGTTCTCGATGCCGAGGGCCGCAAGGATGGCCTCGTTGTAGGCACGCACCGCAAGTGCGGCCGAGCGCGCCCCGCCGGGATGCGGGTTGAACACGACCGCGTTGCCGGCGGCGACCATGTTGATGATGTTGCCGCTGAGCGTGGGGACCGAGTGGGTGACCGGGAGTATGGCGGCGACCAGACCGTAAGGGGCATGCTCCTCCATCGTGATGCCGTGATCGCCGCTGAGGCCGTAGGGCTTGAGCCATTCGACGCCGGGCACGAGCTTGACGATCTGGAGCTTCTCAACCTTGTGCTCGAGCCGTCCGATCTTGGTCTCCTCGAATTCAAAGCGACCCCACTTGACCGCATTGGCGGTGACCAGCTCCTTGACAATCTCGACCACCTTGGCCCGCGCGGCCATGCCCTGGTCCTTCAGCTGGGCAAAGGCATCCTGCGCGGCCGCGCACGCCTCTCCCACGTCGTCGAACACCCCATAATGCCTCTTTCCGTTCGTGCGGGCGGACACCCTGGCCGGGGAGGCCGTTCGGGCATGCGCGGAATCCGGCGCGGAAGGTGAACTCCGCTGGGGTGGGGCGGCGCCGTTGCCCGCGCTTGACGCTCGGCCCAGGCCGACCATCACATCTGCGACCACCGCGCGCAGCGTCACGTCATCGAGCTGCAGAGGCTTGGTCATTTCTTGGGTGCCGGATAGATCTTTCGGTTCAACACGTCCACGGTGTCGACGATGCCGACCACGACCGCGTCCACCGGAAGCGATTTCATGCCCTTGGCTTGGCGGGCCGAGCTGCCCTGGCAGAAGAGGACAACCTCATCAATGCCGGCTCCAAGCGCGTCCACCGCGACTACGGTGTTCACGCCGGGCCGGAATTTCGACGGGTCCTCCTCGTCCACGAGCAACGGTCGCAGGATGAGCAGTTTGCGGCCCGTCATCGCCTCGTCCTTCTTGGTCGAGGTGACGGAGCCTATGACACGCGCGAGGAACATGGCTATTTGGAGGGTTTGGGCGCCGCGGCGGGCAGTTTGGGCAGAAAGCGAACGACGTCGTCATGCGGACGGGGAATGACCTGGACGCTTACGACTTCACCGACCGCGCGCGCGGCTTGGGCGCCAGCATCGGTCGCCGCTTTGACGGCCGCGACGTCGCCGACCACAACTGCCGAGACAAGGGCGTTGCCGACCTGCTTCATGGGTCCGGCGAGGGTGACGTTGGCCGATTTTAGCATGGCGTCTGTGCCGGTGACGAGGGCGGTGAGGCCCTTGGTTTCAAGGAGACCGATGGCTTTTGACATGATGTTTTTGTTATGGGTTGAGATTGCTAGTTTCTCGCTGCGAGGACGCGCAGAGTTTCGGTGGCCACGATGAGTTCCTCGTTGGCGGGAATGACAAAGACCTTCACGGACGAGGCGGCGGCCGAAATCTCGCCTTCGCTCCGGCGAACCGCGGCGTTAAGGCCTTGATCGACCCGCAGGCCGAGCCCGTCGGTTCCCGCGCAGACGGCCTCTCGGATTTCGGGGCTGTTTTCGCCGATCCCGCCCGTGAACACGATGGCGTCGCAGCCGTTGAGCTCAAAGTGAAACGAACCAATCCAATGGCGGACCGAATGCACGAACGCGTCGATGGCCAGCTGGGCGCGTGCATTGCCCGCCTCTGCGGCTGCCTGGATGTCGCGAACGTCGTTGCTGACGCCCGACAGTCCGAGGAGGCCGCTCTCCTTTGTCAGCTGGCGTTCAACCTCGGACAGGCTCAGGCCGAGCGTCTTCATCACGAAGGGCACGGCGGCCGAATCAAGGTCACCGACACGGTTGTTCTGGGGGAGACCCGATTGGGGACTCATGCCCATGCTCGAACCAACGGCGATGCCGTCGCGTAGCCCGGTGACCGAGCTGCTCCCGCCCAAGTGGCAGGATATCACCCGCAGGCTCTGTCGTCCGGCCCCCAACGGTGCGGCGCCGGCCTGGTAAAGATGGCGGACCCGCTCCGCAACGTCGGGCCGGCCCAGCAACTGGGCGGAGCGCTCGGCGACATACTTGTGGCTGGCCCCGTGGAAGCCGTAGCGGCGGACACCGGCCCGATGCCACGATTCCGGCACGGCGTAGCGATTGGCGGCCTCGGGCACCCATTGGTAGAAGGCGGTCTCGAAGAGCGCCACGAGAGGCACGCTCGGCAGCTTCTCGTGGAAGATGCGGATCGCCTCCGCATAGGCCGTGTTGTGCGCGGGAGCTAGTCCCCTGAACCCATCGAGGGCAGCGATCACCCGCTCGTCGGCCGGCACACAGCCGGTCAGGTCCTTTCCGAGGACCGTCTTGAAGCCTATTCCGTCCAGATCGGCAGGCGACCGCATATGACCCGCGGCACGGAGCTCGTCCAGGCAGTCATCGATCGCGCGACCGAAGCTGGTCACCCGTTCGTAGCCGCCCCGGATCAGCAGGGTGGGCTCCGCCGATCCGTCGAAGCGGAAAAGGCGGAACTTGAAGGAGGTGGAACCGACGTTGGCGACGACGATGTTCAAGCTTCGCCCGAGATCCACTTCCCGAGGCCGGCAAGGTCGTCGTGCGGTCTCGGAATCACCTGGACTGCGGCAACTTCGCCCACCTTGGCGGCCGCCTCGGCTCCGGCGTCGATCGCCGCCTTCACCGCGGCGACGTCTCCTCTGAAGAATGCGGTCACGTAGCCGCCGCCGATGGCCTCGTATCCGGTCATCGTTACATTCGCGGCCTTGAGAGCGGAGTCGGCTCCCTCGAGAAGGGCGCACAAGCCCTTCGTTTCCAATAGTCCAATCGCTTCTTGAGTCATGATGAAATTGCAGGTTGAGGGTTATGAGTTACAGGCCGAATTTGCGCAGCAGGTCGGGATGCGGGCGCGCAATGACGTGCGAGCAGACGAGTTCGCCGACGCGTTTGGCCGCCTCCGCGCCCGCGTCGACCGCCGCCTTCACGCTGCCGACGTCGCCCTTGACGACGACGGTGACGTAGCCACCGCCGATCTGTATCTGGTTAACAAGCGCGACGTTGGCGGCTTTGACCATGGCGTCGCTTGCTTCGACGCTGCCCGTGTAGCCGCGGGTTTCTACCATTCCGATGGATTCATTCATGTTACGTTTTATGGGTTGTGATTTGGAATTCTAGCGCAGGAGTTCGACAGGTGTGTCAGGGCGCAATGCGCAGGCGTTGCCTTCGTCCGTGTCAATGTGCACCTCGAGCCGGAAGTCGGGATTCACGCGGACCAGCAGTTGTTCGAATGTGGTGGCGCAGGCGCCGCCTATTCGCAGGCGCATGATGTCGCCATTCTTCACGCCGTAAAAGGCCGCGTCCTCGGGATTCATGTGCACATGAGGGGCAGCACGGATGACTCCGCATTCCATTTGGAGAAACCCCGACTTACCCATGAGCATGCAGCCCGGCGTCCCGGCGATGTTTCCCGACAGGCGGACCGGGACGTCAAAGCCGAGGGCGATCGCGTCGGTCATGGCGAGTTCGACCTGGTTGATGTCGCGGCAGGGTCCGAGAATGCGCAGGTTTGAGATGATTCGGCTGCGAGGGCCGATGAGGGTAACGGTTTCCTGGGCGGCAAACTGGTCCTTTTGGTAAAGCCACTTTATCGGCGTGAGCTTTGCCCCCTTTCCAAAAAGCGCCTCGGTTGCATCCTGCGTGAGGTGGCAGTGGCGCGCGCTAATATTGACCACCAGCGGGTTGGGGGCGAGCGCGGCGTATGGCAGATCCTTGCCCAGGCGTTGGTAAACCGACTTGCGGACGAGATGTTCGATCTCGGCGCGGTGGGGCATTGGGGGCGAAAGAAGCATGACCAACGGTGGATAAATTGCTTCAAAACCACGCAAATAGTGAACGATAGTCAACTTGATACTTCCATATTCATTCAAAATCGTTCATTATTGCCCTAATCAATGCATACTGAAGAACGCAAAGCCTTGATCTTATCCCATTTGGGAACTGCAGAGTTTGTTACGATCGAGGACCTTACGCAATTGACAAAAGCTTCGGTGTCTTCGGTGCGCCGCGATCTGCTTGCTTTGGAGCGGGAAAAGGCCGTTCAGCGCATCCACGGAGGAGCGCGTACGCTCCAGCCGAGAACAAATGACTATGTCTTTGATACCCGCGATACCCAGCAGGTGACCGAAAAGGAGGCGATCGGAAAGGCGTGTGCGGCGTTTATCGGAAGGGGGCAATCCATTCTCATCGACAGTGGCACAACGTGCTTCCATGTCGCCAGGCATCTGGGTGACGACGTGGGCCAGATCATCACGAACTCGCTCCCGGTGGCGAACCTGTTCTCAGGATCGATTCGCAGGGAGGTTGTCGTCTCCGGAGGTATGATTTATCCGCGACTCGGGGCCCTCATCGGACCCAATGCCGTCGACGCTTTCCTGCATATGCACGTGGACATCGCGGTCCTGAGCGCAAGCGGCTTGTCGGAGGATGGGTTCTACAATTCCCATGCGCTTGTCGTCGACATCCAGCGCGCGATGATTTCCAGCGCCGCGCGCGTGGTATTCTGCATGGACCACACCAAATTCAACCGGCGTTCGACATTCTTTCTCACGGACTTCGCGCAAGTCGACACGGTTGTGTCTGACCAACTCCCGCCCGAGCCGCTAGCCTCGGCGCTTAGGTCTAACGGCGTTGAGTTTGTGATCGCGGAAAGCTGACCCCTTTTCTGAGAAGGTCCCAAGCATAACGCTTCGGCCGTTAAGGCAATCTTGGCCTGGGCGGGTGCACCCAATCCCGTCCAAGAGAGGCGCCTGGGGTTTGCGGTGGTCACCCAAGACAGCTCGAGGGGAAGGCCGTACGCGCCGGCAATAATCACCCAATCCACAGGCCATCAATGAAATGATTCGCGTACCAAAGGATTGGCACCCGGCGAGCAGCAGGTGTGGCACCCTGAGAAGGCGTTCCCGTTCATGACATCCATCGCCTCCAAATGCTTCGGCGAGGACACGCACGGGCGGATCCACCACAACCCCGGCGAGGGGCATGTCGAGGTCGGCGAGCCGAAATCCCTCGGCACCGTTCCCGAGAAATGAAAGATGACCGCAAGCCGTGCCGGGGCACTCCGGCACTCGATCCCCCAATGACCCCGACGATGAATTCCCGGCGCCCGCGCAGTGCGGTTCGCGCCCTTGTCCTGGCCTGTGGCGCGGCGATGGCCGCGTTTGCCCTCGCGCGTGCGCAGCAGGACGAGGAAGCGTCCGCCGCGGTCGCCGGCGACAGGGTGGTCCTCATGCAGCGCTTCGTGGTCTCGGCCACGCGGATCGAGACGAACCCCTGGCGCCACGGCTCGGTGCCCGGATTCGAGGTGCTTACCCGGGCGTCCGAGCATGACACCAATTGGCGGATCGATGCGCTGCGGCGCGGGATGTGGATCGAGGGCAAGGTGATGCCCAGGGACTGGCTCCCTGATTCGGCCGTGCCGTACACGATCATCCTCGACGACACGGACCTGCGCGAGGTGCCCGCGGGCCAGATTCACATGAAGCCGACGGTCCTGAGCTCCCCCGCCGACGCGCTCACGTGGGGCATCCTGTCGGACAACACGAACCTTTCGATTGAGACCGTCGGGTCGAGCGACAGCGACACTGTCGCCATCAACAACAACCTCTACGGGGTCGACACGGCGGCGCTGATGGACAGTACGATCAGCCTCGAGCGCCTGGCCCGCTGCACGCCGCCGCTTCCGCCGTGGCTGATCGCCGGCCTTACGGGGCGGACGAGCGGCGTCTTTCGCGAGGCATTCGGCCTCCTTGCCGACACAAGCAACGGCGTTCTTGACCGACCCGGCCCCGTGCGAAGGGCCGCGGGGCCCGGGACGCTCTGGGTGTCCCTGGCGGAGACCCAGCGCATGCTCAAGCTCCTCTGGCACAACTCCCATGATCCGAGCTTCACGGTCCCCCCGCTGCGCCTGATGTTCGCCAAGGCGACGCCTCCGGCGGAGCGGCTCGCGCTTTGGGAATCCGAGGCCGCGCTGTTCGTCCGCTGGGGCCTCATGGGCGCGGACGGGCCGGATCCGGCCAACCGGAGCGCCTTCCTTGAGTTTGTGCGGCGGGCGCAGCGCGCACCGGTCACCGAGGAGATGTTCGTGGACTGCTTTGGCTGCGGCTACGAGGCGATGGAGGTGAAGCTGGCCGCCTTCCTCAGGAAGGTCCTCGCAAAGCCGACCTTCGTCGCATGGGACATGCCGGCCGGCGTCCAGGAGCCGGTCAACCTCAGCGAGGCGACGTCAGACCAGATAGGGAGGATTCTCGGGGACTGGCTCCGCATGCAGGGGGACTACCTGCAGAATACGGATCCCGAGATGAGCGACAGGTTTCTCGGGCTGGCGGGCAGGATGCTCGAGCGCGCCTACCGGGAGGACAACGGCCTTCCCCCGGACGTCGACGTGCCCCGCGGCGAGCATGCGGCCCCGTCGTCCCAGAGCAGCACCCTCGGCCCGGCGGTCGCGATGAAGCCGTTTGTCGTCACCGCCGAGCGGATCCATGACCCGAGGCTCTTGGCGGTTTACGGGCTCTACGAGCACGACACGGGAAACGACGCGAAGGCGCGCGAGCTCCTGGAGGCCGCTGCGAAAAGCGGGGCCGTGCGCCCCAGAGCCTACGTCGTCCTCGCCCAGTTGCGCTACGCGGAGGCGATCGGCAAGCCCCTCGGGGCGGAAGGGAAGCTTGGCGCCGAGCAGGCCGCGTCGGTGCTCGGGCCCCTGAAGACGGCGCTTGCCGGCGCTCCGACGCCGGACATCTACGACCTGATCGTCGAAACCTGGACCAACAGCGAGACGAAGCCCGCGGAGGGCGACATCGAGGGGCTGCGCGGGGGCGTCGAGCGTTACCCCGCGGACACGGACCTGGCCTACAACGCCGCCCAGCTGTGCTCCCAGAGCGGGCAGGCCGCGCAGGCCTCCTGGTTCATCGACAAGGGCCTCGTCTTCGCCACCCATGAGATCAACAGGGAGTACTTCGAGCAGCTGCGGTCGACCCTGAGCTCCGCGCCCACCCGTTAGCACGATGCCCCCAATCCGAACATGACCCCGGAAGACCGCACCGTCCGAACGGCGAGCGCCCGCGCTGGGGCAGCGCTCCTCGCGATTGCCGTTGTGGCATCGCTTGCCGTCCCTCCGCCCGCGCGCGCCAACAAGGAATCGGAGGCCGTGGCCGCCGCTGCGCGCGAGCGGGCGGTCCGGATGCAGCGCTTCATCGTCTCGGCCACGCGGATCGACAAGAACCCGTGGCTCTATGCGTCGTTGGAGGGATTCGAGGTCCTGTCCCGGGCGCCGAACAAGGAAACCTCGTGGATGCTCGATTCGCTCCGGAGGGGACTGTGGCTCCAGAACGACGTGATGCCGAAGGACTGGCTTCCGGTGGCCCCGGTGCCCTACACGGTCGTCATCGACGACACGGACATGAGCACGGTCCAGGTCGGCCAGCTCCATTCGCAGCCGATCAAGCTCGAGAAGCCGGCCGACGCGGTGGCGTGGGGGAAGTGGTCGGCGGACGCAATGGTCTGGGCCGACCGCGTCCCGGCCTATGACGGCGACACGCTCGCCTTCAACACGAACGTCTTCGGGGTCGACATGCGGACGTTCACGTACGGCTCCGTGAGCCTCGAGCGCCTGAGCCGCTGCGTCCCGCCGCTTCCCCGGTGGCTCGTTGCCGGGCTGGTGGGGCAGGACTTCGGCATCTTCAGGGAGGGCTTCATGCCCATTGTCTCCAGGGGCATGTTCGGTTCGGGATGGATCCACAGGGCCGACGGCCCGGGCACCCTCTGGGTGTCCGTCGATGAGACCAACCGGCTTCTGAAGCAGCTGAAGGAGGACGGGGCGAGCGACAAGACGACCCCGATCGCCATGCTTCCGCTGCGCGAGCTTTTCGACGAGGCGCAGCCCGCGCCGGCCCGGCTTCCCCTCTGGGAATCGGAGGCGGCGCTGTTGGTGCGGTGGGGGCTCATGGGGCCGGGAAGCGACGACCCTGTGACGGCGCGCGGCTTTCTGGAGCTCGCCGTGCGCGCGCGCATGGAACCCGTCACAGAGAAGGTGTTCACCGAGTGCATGGGCCTTGGCTATGCGGCAATGGAGGCGAGGCTGGGCTCGTTTCTCAGGGCCGTCCTGGTCCAGCCGACCACGGTGGACCTGGACATTCCGGCGGGATTCCCGAAGCCGCTGCTGAAGCCGGCGACCGCGGACCAGATCGGGCGCATCCTCGGCGACTGGCTCCGGATGCAGGGGAACTCCTTCCGCACCCGGGACCCGGCGCTGAGCAGGGAGTCGTTCTATTATGCGGGCCGGATGCTGGAGCGCGCCTACAGGGACGACAACGGCCTGCCGCCCGACGTCGACCGGTCTCGCGGGGCCGGGCATTCATCCGACTCGGCCCCGAACGCCTTCCTTGGGCAGGCCGTCGCCATGAAGCCCTTCATCGTCACGGCCGAACGCATCCACGACGCGAGGCTGCTCGCCGTCTACGGCCTGTACGAGCACGACACCGGCGATGACGAAAAGGCGCGCGAGTTTCTTGAAGCGGCGGTGACGACCGGGGTCGTGCGGCCCGCCGCCTACGTCGTCCTCGCCAAGCTGCGCTTCACGGAGGCGACCGGCAAGCCAGCGGGAGCCGGCGGAAAGCTCAGCGCCGGGCAGGCTTCATCGGTCCTCGATCCCCTGCGCACCGCACTCCGGTTCGCCCCCAGCTACGACGCCTACAGCCTCATCGTGGGGGTATGGACCAACTGCGAGGCGAAGCCGTCCGAGGGCGACCTGGACGAGATCGCCAAGGGCGTGGCGCTGTACCCGAGGAACACCGAACTGGCCTACAATGCGGCGCTCCTCTGCCTGCAATGCGGCTACGATTCCCAGGCCTCCATGATGATCGACAAGGCTCTCGTGTTTGCGGCCGACGAGCACAAGAGGGCGTACCTGAGGCAGCTGCGCCCAGCTCCCGATGAGCCCCCGGCGCCCGTTGCGCCCGATGTAACCAAGGGTACCCATGAGCCCGATGCCGATGATGGGAAATAGGTGGCGAAAAGGACGGGGCCAGGTTTGTCGCGTGCCGCCCGCAGGCGCGGCCGACAGCGTCGTCGCTTGCGCTTCCCGGGCGTCGGCGCGAGCGCTCACGCGCACAGCCAAGACCGCCCGGGCCCACTTGGAGCACATGAAAGTGGATCCTATGCTTCGGATGAGAATCTGGCTCGTGGCCGCCGCGGGCGCGCTGCTTGCTGCCCAGCCGTCTGCCCGCGCCTCGGATGACGTCGAGGGCATCACCGCCGTGTCCTCCAAGGCGAGCAAGGACTACGTCCGCACCAAGCTGCCGGACGGATCCTTCCAGCCCGAGAACTACGTCTTTGGCGAAGGCGGAAAATGGGCCGGCGAGATCAGCGACGCCACGATCGACAAGCTGCATTTCCTGGATGTGGCGCGGGTCATTGCCGCTCCGCTCGCGGGCCGCAGCTACGTCCCGGCGCGGGACCCGAAGAAGACAAGACTCCTCATCATGGTCTACTGGGGAACAACCGCGGTTCCCGGGCCGTCCTCCGACTCGGTGGCGATGCAGCGGTTTCAGGTGGCGCAGGACAACCTCCAGAAGTACCTGGTGCCGTCCGCGACGGACCCGCGGACGAAGGTCCCCGGCGGCGGCCCCCCCGGCGTGGTCGAGGCCGCGCTGGACCAGCTGTCGGCCGCCACGGTGATGCTCAACATGGAGAACCGGCAGAACGACCGGACCGATTTCCTGAATGCGCTGATGCTGGGCTACGACAGCCCCGGTCTGATCGGGACCGAGAAGGGGAATTACGTCAGGGGGACGGCCTTCAGCGCCGACCGGGACGACCTGTATGCGGAGATCGAGGAGAACCGGTACTTTGTGGTCCTCATGGCCTATGACTTCCAGCTCTTGTGGAGGGAGAAGAAACACAAGCTTCTCTGGGAAACCCGCTTCAGCATCAGCGAGCGCCGCAATGCCTTCGACAAAGCCCTGCCGGTCATGGCGCAGTATGCCTCGCAGTACTTCGGCCAGGCCAGCAACGGGCTGCTCCGGACGCGGGTTCCCGAGGGTCGCGTGGATATCGGCGAGACAAGGTCGCTCGGCGAGGTCGATGCGCCCCAGAAGTGAGGCGCCTGCCCCGGCAATGATGCGTGCGCCGACAAGCGAGGGGTTCCTTTTTGCCGTTCAGATCGCCCTCTGGCTGACGGCGGGCTGCACCGCGCCAACGGCCACCCGGACCAGCACGGGCCAAGTCGGGGGCGCCGCTCTCACGGCGGTGTATTCGCGGGCGAGCAGGGACTACGTCCGGGTACAGAATCCGGACGGATCGTTCGTGCCCGAGACGTACGTCTTTAGGAACGGTGGGAACTATGGCGGCCCCCGGGTCGACGTGACGATGGACAAGCTCAGCTTCGAGGAAGTGACGCGGGTCATCACGGGGCCGCTGGCGTCCCGGGACTACGTGCCGAGCGAGGATCCCTCTGCGACCGACCTGCTGATCGTGGTCTACTGGGGCGTGACCATCGTCCCGAACGACCTCATGCCCTACGCGAACCGGGAATCAGTGAAACTCGGCGAGCAGGCGGTGGCGACAACCGGAGCGTCGGAGGGGAAGGGGACGGGCGCCGCGGTTGAGGCGCAGCGTCAGCTTTCGCTGCAGGAGCAGGCGGCCTCGTTCTCCCAGATGGAGGCCGCGGCCGACGCCCGAACCGATGCCCAGAGCGCGAACATCCTCGGCTATACGGACGAGATCTACCGGACGTCGCCGAACGACCCCTACATGAACACCCTGAAGGCGGAGGTGGAGCAGGACCGGTATTATGTCGTGCTCCTGGCCTACGACTACAAGGCGGCCAGGAAATTCGGGGTGCACAAGCTCCTATGGGAGACGCGATTCAGCGTTCCCGAGCTCGGGAACGATTTCGAGAAGGCTTTCCCGATGATGGCCTCCATCGCCGGTAAGTATTTCGGTCAGGACAGCCATGGGCTCATCCACCACAGCCTGGGCGAGGGCCGCGTCGAAGTGGGCGAAACGAAGTCCCTGGGCACGCTGCCCGAGAAGTGAACGCACCGGCCCCGCGGATGACGCGTGGCAGCTTCCTGACTTGGGGCCCAGCACCCAATGCGGACGGCGGGCGCCGATCTCGCTTTGCTGCGGTCACCCAAACCTGGAATCAATGCGGGTTGCGATCACCATCTGGATACACCTAATGATGCACCCATCAATGCGTTGGGGAGTCGATCCGGTGTTTGGCACTGCTTGAGCAATTGCACAGTGTGAATATAGTCTAGACACCCATGAATAGCCGCACATCAGCGCTGCGCCTTCCCGCGTCCTCCGGTTCGAACGCCCGAAGGCGCCCGGCCGGACCGTCGGCCAGGGTCGGCCGGAGGGGTGCCATCCGGTGCGGCTGCGCCCTCGGGCTGCTGACAGGCTGCGGCATTTCTATGGGCGGCCAGGCGCCCGGCACTCCTCCGGAGGAACTCATGGGTGTCACGGCCGTTGTCTCGCGGGCGAGCAAGGACTACATTCGCGAGAAGCTTCCCGACGGATCGTTCCAGCCGGAATTCTACGCCTTCGGGGAAGGCGGGAACTGGGGCGGCGACCTCAAGGACGCCTCAATCGATGCGCTTCACTTCGCCGACGTGGCAAAGGTCGTTGCCCAGCCGCTGGCGGAAAGGAAGTACCTTCCGGCGAGGGACCCGGGCAAGACGAGGCTCATAATCATGGTCTACTGGGGGACGACGACGGTGCCCAAGCCGACGGAGGAGGACCCGCTTTACCAGAGTTACTACCAGGACCTAGCAGAGTACCGGATCCTCATGGAGGAGCGCAGCCCCGAGGCGGACATGGTCCTCCAGGCCGGGCTCCACATGCTTGAGATGGCGAACAGGCAGCGGGACCTCCTCGACTTCAAGAACGCGGGGATGCTGGGCTACGACACCACCGACCTTGTCGGAACGGACTACGGCACCTACATCAGGCACACTGCGCTCGGCGTGGCCCAGCGGGACGTGGTTGATGAGATCGAGGAGAACCGCTATTTCGTGGTCCTGATGGCCTATGACTTCCAGCTGCTGTGGAAGGAGAAGAAGCACAAGCTGCTCTGGGAAACCCGGTTCAGCGTCAACGAGCGCCACAATCAGTTCGACAGGGCCCTGCCGGTGATGGCCCGCTACGCGTCACGGTATTTTGGCGAGGACAGCGGCGGACTCCTGAGAACGCGGGTGCCGGAGGGGAGGGTCGAGGTGAAGGAGCCGACGCTCATCGAATTCCTGACCGGGACCAACAAATGAAGACAACGCATGCGAACCGGGCGAAATCCGGTCTTCTTGCCTGCTGCGCGCTCCTGCTGCTTACAGGCCGGGCCGCCGGCGCCGACGACGGCGTCGAGGGCGTGACCGCCGTGGCATCAAGGGTGAGCAGGGACTACGTCCGCGCCAAGCTTCCCAACGGCTCGTTCCAGCCCGAATCGTATGCGTTCGGGAAAGGGGGAAACTGGGGTGGCGAGATTAAGGACCTCACGATCGACAGGCTGAGCTTCATGGATGTCGCGAAGATCATCGCCGCGCCCCTCGCATCCCAAAGATACCTTCCCGCCACGGATCCGCGCGGCACAAGGCTCCTCATCATGGTCTACTGGGGAACGACCGCGGTTCCCGAGCCGTATTCGGACTCGATGGCGTACGAGCAATTCCGAATGGCTTCCCTAGGCTTGGGCACGCCCACGGTCGATTCCAGCTCGAAGGGCTACCACGCCCTCAGCAGCGGCAATACAAGGACGAGCGCGGCAGGAGGCGACGCCGACGCCAAATGGTCGGCTGCAGCGATCATGCTCACCATGGTGAACCGGGCGCGCGACCGGACGGATTTCTCGAATGCGCTGATGCTGGGCTACGACTCGCCGGGGCTCATCGGGACCGAGCAGGGAAACTACGCCAGGGGCACGGCGTTCGGCATCGACCGGGACGACCTGTACGCGGAAATCGAGGAGAACCGGTACTTCGTCGTCCTGATGGCCTATGACTTCCAGCACCTGTGGAAGGAGAAGAAGCACAAGCTTCTCTGGGAGACGCGATTCAGCATCAGCGAGCGCCACAACCAGTTCGACAAGGCCCTGCCGGTGATGGCCCGCTATGCTTCGCAGTACTTCGGCCAGGACAGCAACGGGCTCCTGAGAACGAGGGTGCCGGAAGGGAGAGTCGAGGTGAAGGAGCCGACGCTCATCGAATTCCTGTCGGGGGCGAACAAATGAATGCGGCGCATTTGCATTGGAAGACATCCGGCCTCCTTGCCGGCTGCGCGCTTCTGCTGCTTCCAGGGCGGGCGGCCCGCGCGGAGGAGGGCGTCGAGGGGGTCACCGCCGTTGCGTCAAAGGTGAGCAGGGACTACGTCCGCGCCAAGCTTCCCAACGGCTCCTTCCAGCCCGAATCTTACGCGTTCGGCGAAGGGGGAAGGTGGTCGGGCGAAATCAGCGACGCCACCTTCGACAGGCTGCGCTTCATGGAGGTCGCGCGGATCATTGCCGGGCCGCTCGCCGCCCAAAGGTACCTTCCCGCGAAGGACCCGGGGAAGACCAAGCTGCTGATCATGGTCTACTGGGGGCTGACGGACGTTCCGCCCCCCATATCCAGCTCGGTCGCGTACGACAATCTGAACGCGATCCAGAACCAGATCTCCGCGGCGCAAAGCGCGGCCAGGGCCGCCGCCGCGGGCGGCGGCGGCAAGGGAGGCCATTACCATCCCTCGAACCCGAACCAGGGCATAAGCAACGACCAGATGGATGAGTTCTCGTCCGCCATGACCGTGCTCAACATCGAGAACCAGCAGCGCTCGAAGACCGACTATTTCAACGCCCTCATGTTGGGCTACGACTCGCCCGGGCTGATCGGGACCGAGAAGGCGAACTACGTCCGGGGAACGGCGTTCAGCGTGGACCGCGACGACCTGTATTTGGAGATCGAGGAGAACCGGTACTTCGTGGTCCTGATGGCCTACGACTTCCAACTCCTCTGGAAGGAGAGGAAGCACAAGCTTCTTTGGGAAACACGCTTTAGCATCGGCGAAAGGCGCAACGCCTTCGACAAGGCGCTGCCGGTGATGGCGCGGTACGCCTCGCAGTACTTTGGACAGGACAGCAACGGGCTGCTCCGGACGCGCGTGCCCGAGGGGAGTGTTCAGGTGAAGGAGCCGACGCTGATCGAGTTCGTGCCGGAGCCGAGCAAATGAGACGAAGCAGGCCGCCTCTCTTCGCCGCAGGACGCCGTTCGCGCGGCTGCGCCGGATTCGGGGTCGGCTCTGGACACGCCCGTGGTTCTCAACTTGGATGCCGCGCATGAAGCCGACGGAGGGGGATCCGCCCAGCGCCGCCCTCCCAGCCGCGCCTTTGGGCCGATTGAAGCAGAGGAGGGGCCCGTCGCGCGCGCGGATTCGTCCGGCCACGTCCAACACCGCATGGCCGAAAGACTGAACCCAATCGTGGACTTGACCGTACCGGCCCCGGGCAGCGAGGTTCTCCTGGTCGAGGACGATGCCCCTTTCCGAAAGCGCCTCGCCGCGTTTCTGAGGCAGCTTGGCGCCGAGGTGACCGAGGCGGGCCGCCTCGAGGACGCGCGGCGGCAGCTGCGCGATCTGCGCTTCGAGTTTGCCCTGGTGGACCTGCACCTGCCGGACGGCGAGGCGCTGGACCTCCTGCGGGAGGGAGCCTTCTCGGAGAACACCGGGGTTGTCGTGATGACGGCGTTCGGCGGGGTGAGGCAGGCGGTGGAGGCGATTCGCCTCGGCGCCGGCGACTACCTCTCCAAGCCGTTCGAGCCCGAGGAGCTCCCGCTCGCGTTTGCCCGGTGCCGCAGCATGCGCCTCGCAGCGCGGCGGGCGGAGCACCGCGCGGCCGAGTCCAGGTCGGAAACCGACCAGATCTTCTTCGGCAAGAGCCTCGAGCATGTGCGGGCGCAGCTCGACACCATCGTTGCGACCGAGCGCCGCCTCGAGCGCCGGCTGCCGCCGGTTCTCATCGAGGGGGAGACCGGCACCGGCAAGGGCGTCATCGCCCGCTGGCTGCTCCGCCATGGGTCCCGGGCGGGCGAGCCGTTTGTCACCTTGAACTGCGCGGCGCTTCCCGAAGGCCTTGCCGAAGCCGAGCTGTTCGGGCACGAGCGCGGCGCCTTCACGGACGCCAAGCGCGCAAGGATTGGACTCTTTGAGGCCGCCGACGGCGGCACCCTCTTCCTTGACGAGATAGGGTCGCTGGCTCTTGCGACGCAGGCCAAGGTCCTCACCTCCGTCGAGGAGGGCACGATACGCCGTCTCGGCGGCACGAGGGAAATCTCGATCGACGCAAGGCTGATCGCCGCGAGCAACCGCGATCTCAAGCTCCTCGTGCGGCAGGGCGCGTTTCGCGAGGACCTCTACCACCGCCTGAACCTGCTGCACGTCACGCTTCCGCCCCTTCGCGAGCGGGGCACGGACATCCTGCCGCTCGCCCGACACCTGCTCGCAAGGATCGCGTCCCGGCACAGGCTGAAGGGGCTCACGATCTCGCCTGAGGGCGAGGCGCGCCTGCTCGCGCAGCCCTGGAGGGGCAACGTGCGCGAGCTGGCCCACGAGATCGAGCGGGCGGTCATATTCGGGGGCGCCGCTCCTTTCGACTTCGCCTCGCTGGGCGGCCCCGCCGCGCCCCACGCGGGCGGATGGAGGAACCCGGCGTGGAGGATGCCGGAGTCGGGCTTCTCGCTCGATGCAACGATCGACGAGCTGATTGCCGAGGCGCTGAGGGAATCGCAGAACAACGTGTCCGCCGCTGCGCGGCGCCTGGGGGTCACCCGCGACTTTGTGCGCTACCGGATGCCCGGCGGGAAGGCGGACGCACCCCGATGAGCGACGGTCGGCTTGCGATTGGGAAATCTCACCCAAAGCGGGCCACTCGAGAGGACCCGGGGTTGGGGCGTTCACCCAAGGGCGCGGGTCAGGAGACAGGCGCTCGTCCGCTGGAATCTCATAATCAATACGGAATCAATACATTGAGCATCCATCTGGGGACTTGGCATGCCGTGAGCAGAAAAGAATGGGCTGAACTGATGAATTCCAAATTCCCCCATTTCGAGCGGAGCCCCGGCTTTGCCTCCGGTGCGCCGGCGACTCCGGGCCGGGCTGATGCTCGACGCCACCGTAAGATGAGCATTCCCGTTTCCCTAGGAATGGCCGCCGGCCTCCTTCTTGGTTGCGGAGTGTCATTCGCCATTCCGCCCTTCACCAGCGACTGGACGAACAGCAACACCGTCACCGCCGTGTCCTCCAGGGCGGCCGAGGTGTACGGCCGCACCAAGCTGCCGAACGGGTCGTATCAGCCTGAGACCTACGCCTTCGGAAACGGCGGATTCTACGGAGCGCCCAGCAGCGACGTCACGATTTCCAACGAGAGTTTCATGGACGTCGCGCGGGTCATTGCGGGGCCGCTTGCGGGCCAGAACTACGTCCCGACCAGGGATCCGAGCAAGGCGAACCTGCTGATCATGGTCTACTGGGGCGCGACCAGCGGGACGGCCGACCCCTACTCGAAGAACTACGTGTTCAGGGAGTATGATTCCTATCAACCGACTGGAACCAGCAGCGTCGTAACCTTCGGCACGGCCCCCTACGGGGGAACGCTGGCGGACGCGCAGAACGCCGTGATCTTGGGCTACGACTCCGCGATCGCGGACGCCCAGCCCCACCCGGGATTGATCCACCAGCTGAAAAGGGACGACCTGATCGATGACATCTCGCAGAGCCGCTATTTCGTTGTGCTGATGGCCTACGACTTCCAAGCGCTGTGGAAAGAAAAGAAGCACAAGCTGCTCTGGGAATCGCGCTTCAGCATCCGCGAGCAGGGCAATGACTTCAAGAGTCTGCTGCCCGCGATGGCCAAGTATGCGTCGCAGTACTTTGGCCAGGACACCCAGGGGGTCATCCGCAGGCCGCTCCCCGAGGGCAAAGTCGAGGTGGGCGCTCCGCAGTACCTTGGCACCGAGGAGGACAGGAACGGCTCGCCCTCCGAGACCACGCTGATTGCCGGTCCGGGAGTCCTTTCGGCCACGCCCGGTGGCGGAAGCCCGAACCTGTCGGAGCTGCCGGAAACGCTCAAGGGGCGAATTGTGGCGTATCAACGGGAGCGGACGGCCCTGCAGAATTCCCTTGCTGCGAAGATCAAGACGCAGGCTCCGGGCGAGGAGATGCGACAAGCCATCGACGCATTCAATTCGGAGAATTCCGCCAAGATCGCCTCGCTCGACCGGGATTCGGAGAGCATACGCAGCGAACTGGCGCGGTTCGCGGCGTCAAACCCGCAGCCGGCCGGGGGCCAGCCCGTCGAGACGCTGGTCCGGAAGTTCAACGAGAGCGTAAGGGAAATTGAAGGAGAACAGCCCCTGTTTACCCACCCCTGACCCGTGGCCCGAAAGAAGGATAGCCTGACCGACGCGGCGTGAATCAGCGATTTACGCGTCCTCCGTTGCTGGTGATTTTCGCCGGAGCCCTGCTCTTGGCGATTTTTGCCGTCATGGTGGTGCGCTTCCGCTCGAGGCTCCGGGACGAGATCCGCCAGACGATCATCAACCGGGACGCCACCGTCATGCTCCCGGTCGCCCAGCGGCAGCTGGCGCAGCGTTCCGCGGCCTCGACCGGCCCCTCCGACCTCCTCGCGGCCGTGCTCGAGAGCGCGCAGCAGGAGGACATGCTCGCGGTGGTCGTCTTCGACGACAAGGGCCACGCGCTGCGCTGCGCGCCGGACTCGCTGCTCTTCGCCGAGCTGCCGATCGACGACTACCTGCACCTGCTCAAATTCGAGCCGATCAGCCGGTTTTTCCCCGAATTCCCGCTCAACCGCTACTTTGCAGGGATCCCGAGCGCCCCGCCCCAGAATCCGACGCCCGTGCTCGAGGTGCTGCTGCCCCTGCATGGGCGCGATCCGGGCAAGATTGTCGGCTTCGCCCAGTACTACATCTTCGCGGCATCGCTCGCCGAGGAGCTCAACCTCATCGACCGGCGAATCAACCGCCAGACTGCCGCGACCCTGGGAATAGGCGGCGGGCTCATCGCCGTGGTGCTGGCCGCGGCATACGCGGGCCTTCGCAGCGCCCAGCGCGCCATCATGGAGAGGAATGAGCGGATCGTGCGCGCGAACTGCGAGCTGACACTGGCCTCCAAGGCGTCCGCCCTGGGCCAGATCACCTCGCACCTGGTCCACGGGCTGCAGGGGTCGGTGGCCAGCCTTCGCAGCCTTGTTGCGGGCCGCGAACCCGGCGAGGGGCCGGACTCCGACTGGCGGACGGTGGCCGAGTACACGGAACGCATGCAGTCCATCATCCAGGACACGGTGGCACTCCTCGGCGACTCCGGCACGCAGACCTCGTTCGAACTCACCGGCCACGAGCTCGCGGCGATCGTCCACGAGCGCAACGCGGGCGTCGCGGCCAAGAAGGGCGTCTCGCTCAGCGTGACCGGGGGCTTTGAGCAAAGCCTCGACAGCCACCGCGGGGGAGTGGTCTGCCTGATCGCGGGCAACCTTGTTCAGAACGCGATCGAAGCGACGGCGGCAGGCCGGTGCGTCGCCGTCGTCTTCCGGAACGGGGGCGGGAGCGCCACCGTGTCGGTGTCCGACGAGGGGCATGGCATTCCGGACGAAGTCCGGGCCCACCTGTTCGAGCCGGGACGCACGGGCCGCGCGGGAGGCACCGGTCTCGGTCTGGCGATAAGCCAGCTTCTCGCCCGCCAGATCGGGGCCACCCTCCTGCTCGAATCCACCGGGCCCAAGGGCACAACGTTCTGCCTGACCCTGGCGCTTTCCTGCAACTGATCGGGGCGACGCTCGTCCCCATGTGGCCGACGCCCCGCCGCGGGCCACACGACCGGCGCGGCGCTGGCGGAAGTCAACCAGGTGTCGTGCACCGGGACGGCCAGTCTCGTCAGCATCGCGACCGGACGCAGGCGGGCGCCGGAGGCAGTATCTTGATCCCAGGCTTTGCGGTCGGAGGGACGGGCTTCGAGGAGTTCCCTGTCCGTGGCGACGGTCCGGCCCAGCGGAACGGACCCTTGTGTTCTTGGTCCGCCGCCTGCTTACGTAGTTTGATGGAAAGCAAACCGCGTCCGCCCGCCGGCCTGGTCTATGGCATCGATGACCGCCTGCCGCCCGCTGCGGCGCTTGCCGTCAGCCTGCAGCAGGTGGCGGCGATGGTCGTGGGCGTGATCACGCCGGCGCTGCTGCTCGCCAACATACTCAAGTTCTCCCCCGCGGACACGGCCTACCTGACGAGCATGGCGCTAGTGGCCGCGGCGCTGGGCACCTTCCTGCAGACGACGCGGATCGGGCCGATAGGGTCGGGCCTGCTGAGCGTCACGGGCACCAGCTTCGCGTTCATCCAGCCCCTCATGCAGGCGGGGCAGGTCGGCGGCCTCGCACTGATGTTCGGCATGTCGCTTGCCACCGCGCCGGTGAGCCTTGTCCTCGCCCCGTTCCTCCCGAAGCTTAGGCACGTTTTTTCGCCGCTCGTCTGCGGCATCGTGGTCCTCCTTATAGGGCTATCGATCATTCCAGAGGCGATGTTCGGAATCGTGGCGGCCCCGGGGCCCGGAGCTCCCTCTTGGGCTGGCGCAGCGATAGCAGCCTGCGTCATTGCGGCGGTCGTCGCCGCGCAGGCGGTCGGCCAGCCTTGGACGCGCCTTGCCGGAATCCTCTTCGGAGTGGCGGCGGGATATGTCGTGTGCGCGCTGTTCGGCTGGCTGCACGCGCCGCCCCCGAGCGCGAACGGATGGATCACCTTTCCCCGGATTCTGCGCCACGGAATCGCCTTCAGGTGGGAGTTCTTCCTCCCGTTCGCCTTCATCTATGTCGTTTCGGTGATCGAGGCCCTGGGCGACATGACCGCGACGGCCCAGCTGTCCGGGCTCGAGACGCGCGGGGCCGAGCACGGCCTGCGCATGCGCGCCGGGATATTCGCGGACGGCACGACCTCTATCGTGTCGGCCCTGATAGGCTCCTTTCCCAGCACGACCTATGCGCAGAACAACGGCGTCATCCAGATCACGGGGGTGGCGAGCCGCCACATCGGCCGGTGGATGGCCGCAATCCTCGCGCTCCTCGGGCTCTTCCCCGCCGTCGCCCGTTGGGTGAGCGCGATGCCGCCGGCGGTCCTCGGGGGACTGGCGCTCCTGCTCTTCGGGCTGGTTGGCGTCGCGGGCCTGCGGCTCATCTACCAGGCCGGCTTGAGCCACCGCAACGCGCTTGTCGTCGCGATCTCCCTCGGGGTTGGAATCGGTGCGCCCTCGAGCGTCCAGTGGCTTGAGACGCTGCCCCCGGCGCTTCACACCCTGCTCGCATCCGGAATCTCGGCGGGCGGCGTGACGGCGCTGCTGCTCAACCTCGCCCTGCCGCGGGCGCAGGAGGCCCCGGTGGCCCTGGGAACCGAGTGAAGGCGCGCCGGAGTGCGGGCTGCACTTTTCGCTCGAGAACCCAGGCCAGCCCCAGGGTCGTCCCCACCAGGACCAGTGCGCGCACGGCGTAGGTCAGGGCGTCACCCATCGGAAGCCATCCGCTCTTGTACACTCCCCACTCGATAGGGAAGCCGACCGCGTAGATCCCGTATGAGATGGCCCCGAGGGGCGCGAGCCGCGCAAGTGCCGACACCCCGGGCGACCAGCGCCCGATCGACCACGCAAGCCCGAGCAGCAAGGCGTAGCAGGTGATGGCCCCCGGTTCGGATGCGTCCCCGGCATAGAGGGTCCGGATGACACCGGCGGACGCGAGCGTGAGGCAGAAGAGGGTGAGCCTCCTCTGCCAGACGGCGCCGCGGCCGGTCACCGCGAGCAGCAGCCACACGAGCGTCGGGAGCATATCCAGCCTGTGGAGCGAGGGCAGCGGAAGCGGAGAGACGGAATCGGGCACGTGCAGCCGGAGCAGGAGATTCTGGAGCGGCGCCATGGGCCACATGACGACGATGGCGAGCATGGCGCTGGGCCAGTTGCCGGTGCGCCCCTGCCGAGGCGACAGCCATGCGACCGAGAGCCCGGCCAACCAATACAGGGCCCCGAGGGCGTAGCTGGACCCGAGAACATGGCCGCCGGGAAGCGCCGCCGCCGCGGCAAGGATCCCCAAGAGGCACACGACCCAGCCGATGCGCGGGGCAAGCCACCAAATCCCGACGAACCCGATGTAGTAAAGCGCCTCGAAATTGAGCGACCAGAGATTGAGGTTGTCCGGCATCACCTCGACGCTCAACCCGAACGGGTATGCCTTGAAGCTCTGGAGGAATCCGAGGTTGCCGAACACGGTCGCCAGCGCGACCTGCGGAAGCAGAAACCAGCTGATGAGCACGGCCGCGGTGTTGACGGGAACCAGCCTGAGGATCCTGCGCCCGGCATAGGCCCGGGCCTCGCGCCCCGAGAAGGGCGCCCTCGTGGTCAGGCCGATGACATAGCCGCTCAGCACGAAGAAGAAGAGCACCGCGACCGAGCCCAGGTTGAACCACCAGAACACGCGCGAGGGGACGTAGGCCGGGTCGAGCCTGAGCATCGGCATGGTTGTATGCGCGTAGAGGACCAGGCAGGCGCATATCCCCCTCATGCCCTCCAGGGCGAGGTCGCGGGTCCCGTTCTCAGGGGGTGCGGGCGGGGCGAGCTTTCTGGCGAACCATCCGGTCACGTGCGGGCCTCGCGGAACGGGTGCTTGGGTGGGTGCGGCGATTCCACGGAATTCTGCCGGTACTCAACGGACCGCATTACTGCGAATCAACGCCCAAGTGCGCCCTTCAGCGGCCAGGGTCGCGCTCCCGAACGAGCGAGACCCATGTGACCCACGCGGTGAGGACAGCCTGTAGGGGAAGGCGCAGCCAGAGGGTCGCCGGCGCGAAATTGAACCCGGGCATGCGGCCCGCGAGGGCCACGTGCGGGTTGGCCGGGAAGACCGCCACGGGCAGCGCGATCAGGCCCCAGCCCGCCGCGCGCCTGAAGCGCGGCACGAGGATTGCGATGCCGCCGAGAACCTCGCAGGCGCCCGCGACCGCGTTCATGACGGCCGGCAATGGCAGCCAAGCGGGCATCATCCCTGCGTAGTGGCGGGCATGCGGAAGTGACTCGTCCCTGCGGCAATGAAGAACGCCGCGAGCAGCCAGCGAAGGACCGTCCTTGACATCATGCTTCCCCGAAAGGGGGTTTCCCTCCTCCTTCAGCCTGCGATCCCGTTCAGGAAAACGTCGACCCATGCGTCGTGGTACTCGGGCTCCCCGTACTCGCGCCCCCTTCTCAAGGTGGCCCGGCGAAGCACGGACGCCAGGATTGCGCCCGCGAAAAGGTCGGCGGCCACGGCCGGGTTCAACCCGGGCCTTGCCTCGCCCGTCCTGCAGGCGAGCGTGATCCGCTTAACGAGCGCGGCGCGCATGGGCCAGAATATCCCCTTCAGCGCCTGCTGCTGGCAGAGGGCGTGCCTGTGGATCTCGCCTATCATCGTGCGGATCAGGGGCAGGTTGGCGACCAGGAGAGCCTCGTAGCGGACGGCGAACGCCTCCAGGTCGGCCCGCAGGCCGCGCGCCTCTCCTGTTTGCCGGCCCTCGGACGGGCGGCCCTCTTGGCCGAAGGCCTTTCCGACCACGGCCTCAATCAGGTGCTCCTTGGTGCCGAAGTGCCTGAACAGGGTCACCTCGTTGACACCAGCCTCGCGTGATATCTCGCGGGTCGTGGCGCCCGCAAGGCCGTCCCGCGCGAAGACGCGCGCGGCGGCGCTAAGGAGAAGCTGCCTTGCCGGGGGGCGCCGTCGGGCAGCACGGGCTGGGGTACTCATTCTGAGGCGGGGGAACTCGGGCCCTTGAGGGCCAGGGGGATATAAAGCAAGTGCTTACTTGCAATGGTTTGGAACCTATGGGATATGTTCAAGTCTCATTTTTACAGCGCCACCTTCAGAATGAACCCGATACGCACAGACCGATCCATGCCTGAAAAGGGCGGGGTCCACGCATAATGGCCCCCGTCATCATCTTGGGTGCCATCATGGTGTTCGTTTTCTGGGACACGTCGGACAGCAAATAACGGAGGCGTTTGGCCTTGCCCGCAGAGGCGCCGCCACGCAGCGTGGCCGCCCTACACGTGAAGATCGGATTTCTCGGCGGGAGCTTCGACCCGGTTCATTTTGGCCACCTGCTCGCCGCGCAGGACGCCTACGAGCAGCACAGGCTCGACCGGCTTGTCATCGTGCCCGCTTCGCAGTCGCCGATGAAGCCGGGCGACATGCAATCGAGCGCGGAGGACCGGCTCGCGATGATCCGGGCGGCGACCGAGTGGGATACCCGAATAGAGGTTTCTGACGTCGAGCTGCAAAGGGGAGGGGTCAGCTACACGATAGATTCGGCGCGCCACTTCAGGTCGCTCTACCCGAAGGACGACCTCTACTGGGTGATCGGGGGCGACCAGCTGCCCCAGCTCCACCTTTGGAAGGACATTGCGGAGCTGGCAAAGCTGGTTGAATTCATCTTCCTCGAGCGGCCTGGCTACCCGGTGAGGGCCACCCCGCCAGTGCCCGGTCTAAGGCTGCACCGCTGCGATGGCCATCTATTGGCAATAAGCTCGACCGAGCTTCGCGACCGGACCCGGCGCCACCTTTCGCTCGATTACTTCGTTCCGCACAAGGCGATTGTCTACATCCGCGAAAACGACCTGTATCGGGACCAGAGGTGAAATTGAACCAAGACGAATCCCTGGACCTCGCGAGACTGTGCTGCCGCGCGCTCGATGAGAAGAAGGCGGGAGACCTTCGAGTGATCGATGTCTCCGCGTTTTCGTCGATCACGAATCTTCTAGTCATAGCGACCGCCACCTCCGAACCCCATGTCCGGGCGCTGCGCGTGGAGCTGGAGAAGGCGCTCGACTCGTCAAAGACGCAAATCGTTGGAGTCGAGACGGCAGGCGAAAGCGGCTGGACGGTCATGGACGCGTTTGACGTCATGGTGCACATCTTCACGGCCGAGACCCGAGCCCGATACAGGCTCGAACACCTTTGGCGGGACGGGGAGGAGATCTCAGTAGAGAATCTTCTGGCAGGAGAGGGGCGGAAGGTAGTGCCGCCTAAGGCCAGACCGCGCAAAGGCAGTGCACCGAAGGGCAAAACAGCAAGGCCCGTCGCAAAGATCAAAGGGGTCAGGAAGACGCCCGCGAAGAGAAAAACTCGGGGCAGGTAGTTTCGAATTCATCATTGGCAAGTTGTTCGTGACGAGAGCGAAAAAGGCCCCGGGCTGCCAAGATCGGGATACCTAGAACTACGTAGTCGTTTGTCGATTCGTAGCTTGAATGCGTCCATGCTGCTGACTAACGTACTTAACGCCCAAATTCTGGGCATGTATATAATAAAACGATAATAAACATAAGTTAAGGTGTCACATGAAGAACAAAAACAAGGGGTTTACCCTCGTGGAAATCATGATCGTCGTGGTGATCATCGGCCTTTTGGCGTCGATGGCCATCCCGGCGTTTCAGAAGGTTCGTTCCAACTCGCAAGACAAGGCTGTCCTCAATAATGCCCGTCAGCTGTCTGCCGCGAGCGACCAGTACTACCTGGAAAACGGTGTCTCGAGCGTCGCATTAGGCGATCTGCTTGGACCGACGTCCTACATCAAGGCATTGAACTCGGTTGCAAAAGAAGTCTATCCGGCGGGTTTCTCGCAGGGTACGACAATCACGATCGGCAGCGTCGCAGGCATACGCACGATCACCTACTCGCCTTAAGTTCGCGGATTCTGTTACCCTTCAATAATCGAAAATTATTATAGTGTAACGTGTTAAACTATTCCGCGACACAGCGGTAGTGGGTGGAAACACGTATTCTATTGTTTTAACTTGCTGGAGGTTAATGCAGGTTCATTACTTAATGCGAAGTTCAGAAAAGTGGATAGAGATTCGTAAATCATAAAACACATAAACAAATAGGCATAGAAATGAAAATCACTGGCAAAAACTCCAAGGGCTTCACCCTTGTCGAAATCATGATCGTCGTCGTCATCATCGGCCTC
>CAZHPC010000016.1:0-41913 GCA_964534685.1 uncultured Opitutaceae bacterium | reverse complement strand
TTGAGCTGGACGTGCGCCTCGTCACGGCGACCAACCGGAACCTGGAGCAGCTGGTCCGCGAGGGGAAGTTTCGCGACGACCTCTACTTCCGGCTCGACGTGGTGCGCTTCGTCATGCCGCCGCTGCGCCAGAGGACCGAGGACATCCCGGCGCTGGTCGCGCACTTCATCAAGATCTTCTCGGAGGAGAACGGTGTCCCTCCGCTGGAGATCGAGCCCGGGGCGATGAAGACCCTGCAGGCCTACCCCTGGCCCGGGAACATCCGCGAGCTGAGGAATTTCTGCGAGAACGCGGTCGTGCTCCGAAAGGGAGGCAAGCTGACCGAGTTCGACCTGGATCCCCGGTTCCGGGGCGCGGCGCCCGCGGGCGCCGCTTCCGGCGGAGCGGAGGAGGGCGGCCCGTCGCAGACCCTCTCGGTCGAGCAGAACGAGAAGCGGCTCCTCCGAGAGGCCCTCATCAAGTCGCGGGGCAACCGCACGAAGGCTGCGGAGCTGATGGGCATCAGCCGGCGCACGCTCCACCGCAAGCTGGCGCAGTGGCCTGAGCTCGATGTGACCGATAAATGACCGTCCGCCCGCGCACCACGCAGGAGCTGATCCACTGGCTCGAGATGGGCGGCGGGAAGCGGTGGGTCCTCCTGGGGGCCCTGATCTTCTGCGGGATGTCGCTGTCGCTTGTCGTCTCCTGGAGGCAGTTCCACGGCGCGGCGAGCGAGGCCACGCTCGTGCAGGCCGACATGGCCCGCCAGATCGCATCGGGCCACGGGTTCACGACCAGGGTCAACTACCCCCAGGCCGTTGCGTTCCTCGGCGCCCGGGGGGTCCGCTTCGACCCCGCGGTCCCCTATCCCGACGTCTACCAGGCGCCGCTGTACCCGCTCGTGATCGCGGGCTCGCTGCGCCTGATGCCCCATTCCGTCCGCGAGTCCCTCTTCGGTGCGGTGCCCGCGCCGCCCTACGGCTTCGGAGCGGACTATCTGCTGCTCGGCCTGAACCTTGCCCTCTTCTGGCTCGCGATCTGGCTCGCGCTCGACCTCGGGCGCCGGCTCTTCGGCGCCCCGGCCGGCTGGCTGTCGGCGATCGCGCTGTTCCTTTCGGTGCCGGTCTGGCAGCAGGTCGTCGCGGTGAACGGCACGGCGCTTATGATGGTCCTGGCGCTCGGCGCCTTCCACGCCTGGTGGCGCGCGGAGTCTGCGGAGGACCTTCGGCGCGCGGCGTTGCCCCTCGGGGCGCTCGGCGCCCTGTGCGGGGCGCTGTTCCTGACCGAGTATTCGGCGGGCGCCCTTGCGGTCGTCGCGCTCGCATGGTCCGCGCGCCGGTTCACCGGCGCCGCCCGCTGGCGCGCCCTGGGTCTCGTTGCGGGCGGGTTTGCCGCCGTCGCCGCGCCCTGGGTCGTGCGGAACCTGGTTGTCACGGGCCTGCCCGTCGGGCTCGCCGTCCAGAACGTGGCCCTGAAGTTCGGCGACACGACGGCCGAGCCCTCGGTGTTCCGCGCGACCCTGTCGCCGGCGCTGCCGCCGATAGAGCTGAACAAGCTTTCCAACAAGGTGCTGAGCACGCTGCAGGATGCCCTGCGCACGCGGGTGTGGTCGGGAGGGGCAATGTGGCTTGTGGCGTTCTTCGCGGCGGGCTGGCTCTACGTCTTCAAATCTCCTCCTGTTAACCGCCTGCGGTGGCTCTTCACCGCTTCGCTCCTCGTCCTGGCCGCCTCGCAGGCGGCCTTCAACTCGGGCGAGAGCGAGCGCCTCGCGGTCGTCTGGCTCTCCCCGCTCATCATCGTCTTCGGGGCCGGATTCTTTTTCGTACTCCTCTCAAGCAACCCCATCCTCGGTTCCTGGCCAAGGCTGTGCGCCGCGGCGCTCCTCACGCTCCAGGCCATACCCCTCGCGCACGATGCCCTCGATCCCCACTGGCTGCATTTCCAGTACCCCCCCTATTTCCCGCAGCTCCTCCAGGGGATGCGCCGCCAGCTCGACGTTTCCGACGCCTCCGGCCGCTACGGCCTCATGGCGGACGTTCCCGCCGGCCTGGCTTGGTACGGCGGGACGCGGGTCTGGGCCCAGCCCGCAACCCTGCGCGACTTCTACGCCGTCCAGATCGAGCAGCCGACCGGCGAGTTGCTGCTGACCCCGAGGACGCTCGACCGCCCGTTCTTCTCGGACCTGAACGCGAAGCCAAGGACCGCGGGCTTCCTGACGGCCTCCATCCCCCGCATCGGGGAGTGGGGGGAGGTCTACGGCGGCCTCCTCACCGGCGCGCTTCCAAGGGGTTTTCCACTGTCGACGCCGAGGAAGATCACCGAGGATCTCTACGTCCTTTTCAACTCCTCCATGTCGGCGGGCCGCTGAATGTCTGTTTTAAGTGTCGTACAACGAATTGATCTTGCCAGTGGTTAGCAAAATGGCAGCGTGGCCATCAATTTCCGGCAGCTAATAATGAGACTAATGCGGGTCATTGTGGCGGGTTCTGGCCTTGGCCTTTGCGCGGTCGCGCGGGCCGTGTATGCGCCCATCCCGGACCAGGAGCAGGGCAAGGACCTGACGCTATCGCTGGAGGGCGGCATCACCTACAACAACAACATTTTCGGAGCCTCGACTGACGCGATCAGCAGCGTCGTCTACGAGGTGTCGCCGAAGATCGCATTCAACGCGTCCCTCACCGACAACACGTTCTTCTCGGCTTCGTACAAGCCGACGCTCGACTACTTCGAAAACCGGCCGGGCACGAAGGATGTCTACAGCCAGGCCGTGAACGGACAGCTCGCCCACAAGTTCTCGGAGACCTCGGTGCTTACCCTGACCGATGCATACGCCTACAACGAGAATCCGGAGGCGCTCCTCAACGGCACTGCGGTCAACACCGACCAGACCCTCCAGAGCAACCAGTTCGACGGCCGCTACACGATGTCTCCGGCGGAGAAGTTCGGCCTGGTCCTCAAGGCGAGAAGCGCCTACTTCGACTACACGAACCCGCTCCTTGGGACCGAGCTGAATCGCTTTGAGAACCTCTACGGCCTCGAGTCCGACTACACGCTCCTGCCGGAGCTCAAGGCGGCCGGGGAGTACCGCCATCAGGACGTCGACTACAGCGACGATCCCTCGAGCAAAAACAAGCACTCGGATTTCCTGATGGCTGGATTTGACTACGCTGCGGGCCCCAGGCTCACGGCGAGCATCCGACTGGGCGGTGAGTACCGCCACCTCGAGGGCGGCCTCCCGGACGAGACGACGCCGTACGCCGAGTTTTCGGGGAAATACGACTATGCCAAGGGCTCCTTTGTCAGCGTGGGCTACACGTACAGCCTGGAGGAGACCTCAGACCCCGTGCATTTCACGGACGAGAAGGTGAACCGCATGTTCGTGAACGTTCAGCACGCGTTCAGCGCGCTGATCGTGGGATCGGCGTCGCTTGACTATGAGCCGGCGGTCCTTGACGGGCGCCCCGGGCAGGCGGACGTGCAGGAGGACTCGACCCACGCCGGGGTGGCGCTCACCTACCTGCCGACCAAGTCCTGGACCGTCTCGGCGTCGTATGACTATGACTTTGTGGATTCCGGGATCGCCTCCCGCGGCCTGAACAGGTCCCGCGTGACGCTGAGCGCCACGGTGTTGTTGTTCTAGCAGCGCCGGTCCCGCCTCCACCTGCCGGAGGGCACCCCCAAAGAAATCATGGCATCGTCTTCCGGCTCCAAGGAGAGCGCGTCCCTCGCAGACCTGATCAGGGTCCTGAAGCTGCGGCTGCCGCTCATCGCGCTCATCGTCGGGCTCGTCTTCGTGACGACCATGGTCGTCACCGTGTTTCTCCCCAGGTGGTACCTTGCCACGACAAAGGTGCGTGTGGAGAAGCCCGAGAGCGACGTGAAGCTCTTCCAGGTCCAGGGCAGCAGCGCCTACGACCCCTACTTCCTGCAGGATCAGTTCAAGATCATGCAGAACGAGAAGATCGTCTACCCGGTGATCGAGAAGCTGAGCCTGAACACCCGGCTCGCCGCCGCGGCCGGCGCGGCCGGCGCGACGCTCACCCCGGATCTCACCTACAAGTACATCCTGAGCAAGATGCTCAGGGTCGAGTCGCAGAGGAGCTCGTCGCTGATCGACATCAATGTCTGGTCGCAGGACCCGGTCATGGGCGCGGAGATCGCCAACGAGATCGCCCGCGTCTATTCCGAGGACCGCATCGCCCAGGCCACCTCGCAGCAGACCGAGGGCATGGCCCAGCTGCGCAAGGAGCTGGCGCTCCAGGAGGAGGCCGTGAGGAAGCAGCGCGACGCGGTCGAGAAGCTTCGCAAGGACCTGAACATCTCCGGGGTGGATCTGAACGTAAAGTACTCCGACATGGAGATCGAGACCCTCAGGCAGATGCAGAATTCGTTGATCGCGCTGCGGGTCGACGCCATCGGGCGCAAGACCCGCTGGGAGCGTTTCAGGAGCATCCCCCTGGAGGACCGCATGGGCCTCGTGAACTCCGAGCTCATACCGGACCAGAACATCCAGAACCTCCTTCAGGCCTACCTCATCGCTGACCAGAAAGTCACCCAGCTGAAGGGGCGCCTGGGCGAGGCGCACCCGGACCTTGTCGCGGCCATCGAGAACCGGGCGAAGATCAAGGAGCAGCTTGAGTCGCTCCTGAGGGGCTACGAGAGCGGCCTTGAGAGCGCCTACAAGGAGGCCGAGGCCCGAGTCGACGAGCTCGAGAACCAGCTCGCGAAAGCCAAGGTGGACCAGATCCTGTCGGCGAGGGACCGCATGCGGCCGTTCGAGGAGGCGGCGCAGAGGCTCGAGGACGAGACCCGGCTCTACACGACGCTCCGCCTCACCCTCAGGCAGCGCGAGATCGATTTCCAGGTGCCGAAGCGCACGATCGAGATCCTGAACACGGCCGAGCCCGCCCGGCGCCCGAGCCGCCCGAGCTTCCTGCTCAACAGCATCACCTCGATCGTCTTCGGCTTCGTGCTCGCTGTCGGAGTAGCGCTCACGCTCGAGTACTTCGACACGAGCCTGCGCGACGTCGCCGACATCGAGGAGAGGCTCAAGATCCCCGTCCTCGGTGTGATTCCCCACGTCAGGGACCCGATGGGCTCCGACCGGGACGAGCCCGAGTCAGCGGAGCCGTACCGCGTGCTCCACACCAACCTCAACCTTGCGGCCAAGCCCAGCCAGCCCATCGTGCTCGTCGTGTTTTCCGCCGGGCCCGCGGAGGGCAAGAGCACGACGATCTGCAGGCTCGCGCACATGATGGGCGCCTATGGCGAGCGCGTGCTCCTGGTGGACGGGGACCTCCGGCGGCCGGCGCAACACAAGCTCGCGGACTGCGCGAGGGCTCCGGGCCTGAGCGACGTGCTCGCTGGCAAGTGCGACGTCGACGCCGCGATCCGGAAGTCCGTCGCCCCGGGCACCGATCTCCTAACGAGCGGAGGGATACCGGGCTTCACGCTTAGCCTGCTCTACGCCAATCGGCTGCGCGACCTGCTCGCCTCGCTGCGCGGCCGCTACGAGCGGATCCTGCTGGATTCGCCGCCGATCATCGGCGTGAGCGATGCGAGCCTGCTGGCGGGGATTGCCGACGGGGCGATCCTGCTGATACAGCACAGGCGCAACCCCGCGAGCATGGTGCTGCGGGCCCAGCAGACGATCGTCGGACTGAAGACCCCGATTCTCGGCGCCGTGCTGACCCAGGTTCCACGGGGATCGGGCGAGGACTACGGGTATTACACCCAGGCGTACTCGTACTACTCCGGCTCGGGCAGGACGGAGAAGGAGGGTCGCCGGCGCGGTGACGGGGGGACGACCCCCGAGGGAGACAGCCTGGACCTCAAATGATGTTGACGGGGTGAAGGGGGGGAGGTCTGATTCCCCCTCTGTGCTGCGGGCGTAGCTCAGTTGGTAGAGCACCACCTTGCCAAGGTGGCTGTCGAGAGTTCGAGTCTCTTCGCCCGCTCCATTTTCGAAAGGCGGCTGGAAAGCGTTTCCAGCCGCCTTTTCGTGACCCGGGAATCCCGGAGGCCGGTCCGCCTGCGGTCCTGATGTCCCGCCTGCGGCGGTTTTGTTGGGCACTTCGGCTCCGATAACCTGTCCTTTCCGCCACATGATATTCCGCACTCCCTCAATGATCCTCGCCAAGGCGGCCTCGATTGCCGCCGCCGCGGCCGCCCTCTCCCTCGCTTCCGGATGCCTCGTGGTCGCGGCCGGCGCGGCCGGGGCGGGAACGGTCGCCTACGTGCGAGGCGAGCTCGACGCCACCGTCGGCAGCGACTATGAGCGGGTGATCGACGCCTCAAACCGCGCCCTGGACCAGGTTCAGTTCGTGCGGACCAGCGAGAAGAGGGACGCCTTCTCAGCGGTGATCATCGCGCGCACGGCCGAGGACAAGAAGGTCGAGATCAGGCTCACCAAGGAGGGTGACAGGCTCACGAAGGTGCAGATCCGAATCGGCGTCTTCGGCAACGAGAAGCGCTCGAGGGTGATCCTGGAGAGGATCCAGGCGGGTGCGTGAGGTGACGTCGTCCGGACGGGGGCCCCGGGGCGCCGCCCTTGTGCGTTTTTGCGTGAGAATCGGGCTGTCATGCGCAACCAAATGGGTCTAAATGGAGTCATACTAGGCAGATTTCTCATGAAAGCCCCTCTTGCCGCGCTCCTTGCCCTGGCCCTTGCCGCCCCGCTCCACGCGCAGGCGCCCGCCGCGGGCGGTCCGGGCACAACCTACACTCCGGAGCAGCTGGACCAGCTCGTCGCCCCCATAGCGCTCTATCCCGACCCCCTGATCGCGCTCATGCTGCCGGCGGCGACGGCGCCCTTCGACATTGCGCTCGCGGCCCAGTACCTCGCCGCAAACGGCGACCCGGCAGGGATCGACTCCCAGCCGTGGGATCCGAGCGTCAAGGGTCTAGCCCATTATCCCGACGTGCTCACGTGGATGAACGGAAATGCGGACTGGACGGCGGCCCTGGGCGCGGCCTTTGCCATGCAGCCTGCGGACGTGATGAAGTCGGTCCAGCAAATGCGGGCCAGGGCGCGGGCCGCGGGGACGCTTGTCAACACCCCGCAGCAGCAGGTCGACACCGAGGGCGATGACATCCGGATCGTGCCCACGCAGCAGGATGTGATCTACGCGCCCGAGTATGATCCCGATATCGTTTATGACGTTCCCGAGGGGTACACGGGCCCGTTCCTCACCTTCGGCGTCGGCTATCCCGCGGGCGCATGGTTAGGCTTCGAGTGCGACTGGGACGACTTTGGAATCTGGGCCGGCCCTTGGCACCGGGGCTGGGATTACCGCAGGGATTGGAGGGATTCGCGAGGGGGAGGCAGGGCCTGGCATCCCGATCCGCGCCGAGGGCATGATCTCGTGCGCGATCACTACCGGCCGGCCGGAAATCCGCCAGCCCCGCGCACGGTCGCCGGAATCCGGGCCCCGGGCCGCGCTGCAGGTCCAGCGGCTCGTCCGGAAACGCGCCCCGTCGCCCGCCCCGCGGCGGCGCCAGCGCAGTCCCGCCCCGACTACCGCGGTTACAACCCGGCTGCACGGCCGGCCACGCCGGCCCCGGCAAGCCCACTCTTTGGCGGCTACACCCGCGGCACCCAGGCGCGTGACAACAGCGCCAGGGGGCACGCAAGCCAGCAGGCGCCTGTCCGATCCTCCGTCCCGGTTAGCCGGGCGCCGGGGCGCTCCGCGCCTGCGGAGAGGTCTGCGCCTGCGGAGAGGTCCGCGCCGGCACCGTCGGGCGGGCGGGACCGCCACTGACGCCAAACTGATCCGGCACCATGAATCCTCCAATCCAGATGACCCGAACACTCGCATCCGCCGCAGCACTGTTGGCGCTGCTTGCCCTCTCGGCCGGACCGCGGCTCCGCGCAGACACCGGAAACGCCGCTGGACTGCAGCGCCGCTTCGATTCGCCCGAGGAGGCCGTCAAGGCGCTCGCGGACGCGACGAAGGCGGGCGACAGGGCGGCCGTGGACGCGATCTTCGGGCCGGAGGCCAAGGATCTCCTCTCGGGAGACCCGAAGCAGGACGCCATCGAATTCGCGGCCTTTGCGAAGTCCGTCGGCCGTTTTTCGCGTCTGATCAAGAAGGCGGACGACCGGTTCGTCGTCGACATCGGCGACCAGGACTGGCCGATGCCCATCCCGCTGGTCCGCAGGGACGGCAAGTGGCTCTTCGACACCGCGGCGGGAAAGGACGAGATCCTGAGCCGGCGCATCGGCGAGGATGAGTTCACGGCCATCGGCGTCTGCCGGACCTACGTCCAGGCCCAGCGCGAATACGCCTCCGAGGACCGCGACGCCAGCGGCATGTTCAAGTACGCCATGAAGCTCAGGAGCACGCCCGGCGCCAAAGACGGACTCTACTGGCACGCGGCGGCCGGCGAGGAGCAGAGCCCGCTGGGCCCGCTTGTCGCCGAGGCGCGGGCCGAGGGATACGGACGGAAGACCACCGAGGGCGACCCGCAGCCGTTCCACGGCTACCTCTTCAAGGTGCTGAGCGGGCAGGGGGAGGCCGCGCCCGGCGGAGCCTACAGCTACGTCATCAACGGCAACCTGATCGCGGGTTTCGCGCTGGTCGCGTACCCCGCCCACTGGGGGGAGTCGGGCGTCATGACCTTCATCGTGAACCAGTGGGGCAAGGTCTATGAGTGCAACCTGGGTGATAAGAGCGCTGAGATCGCCTCGGCGATGACCGACTTCAACCCGGACGCCAACTGGACCCTCGCGGCGGCGCCCTGACGGCTCTCCGAAGGCCCAAAAAAAGCCGCTGTCAACCGGCGGATTTTTTGTGCACGATGAGGCTTCCTTGAAGGCATCCGACTTCTTCGCCCTGCCCGAGTCCCTGGCCGCATTCCGAGCGTTCTTCGGCGCGGATGCTGCGCCGTGGGACTGGCTCGGGCAGATCGGACCGGCGCTCGCCTCATTCCGCTTCGACTCAAAGCCGCCGAAGGTCCCCACAGGCGTCCGCCTGGAGGGTCCCGTCCACCTGGGCGCCGGGGTCAGCCTGCCTGCCTACGCGACCCTCATAGGCCCGGCCTGGATCGGCGCCGGGACGCAGATCAGGCCCGGAGCCTTCATCCGCGGCAACGTGATCGCCGGCGAGGGATGCGTCCTCGGGAACGCCTCCGAGTTCAAGAACTGCCTGCTCATGGACGGGGTGCAGGCCCCGCATTACAACTACGTCGGGGACTCGATCCTTGGAAACCGGTCCCACCTCGGGGCGGGCGCGATCTGCTCGAACCTCCGCCTGGACCAGAAGCACGTGCTCATCCACCTCGAAGGGGGGGCGGTCGACACGGGGCTCAAGAAGTTCGGGGCCATCCTCGGCGACGCAGCCGAGGTGGGCTGCAACGCCGTCCTCAACCCCGGGACGCTCCTTGGGCCGCGGTCGCTCGTGATGCCCGCCATCTCCTTCGGCGGGGTGCTCGCCCCGGCGACGATCGCCCGGGTCCGCCAGCAGGTCACCTTCGTACCGAGGAGATTCTAAATGCGAACGCTAACAGGCATCACCCCTTCCGGATCGCTCCACATCGGCAATTACTTCGGGGCCATGAGGCCGGCGATCGAGGCGCAGGCCGGTGGCGACTGCTTCTACTTCATTGCGGACTATCACTCGATGACGTCAGTCACCGACGCCGCGGAGAGGCGGAGCAAGACCCACGGGATCGCGATCGACTGGCTCGCCTGCGGCCTTGACCCGCAGAAGAGCGTGTTCTGGCGCCAGAGCGACACGCCCGAGGTCTGCGAGCTCACCTGGCTCATCGGCAGCGTCACCCCGATGGGGCTCCTCGAGCGCGCCCACAGCTTCAAGGACAAGATCGCAAAGGGCATCTCCCCGAACTTCGGGCTGTTCGCGTACCCGGTGCTCATGGCCGCCGACATCCTGCTCTACGACACGAACGCCGTTCCCGTGGGCCAGGACCAGAGGCAGCACCTCGAGATGACGCGCGACATCGCGATCAAGTTCAACCAAACCTACGGCGATACGTTCGTCGTGCCGGAGGCCGTGATCCGCGGCGACGTGGCGATCGTCCCCGGCCTTGACGGCCAGAAGATGAGCAAGAGCTACGGCAACACGCTCGAGATCTTCGGGGACGAGAAGGCGCTCCGGAAGAAGGTCATGTCGATCGTCATGGACAGCCGGACGCCGGCCGAGCCGAAGCCCGACGCCGACCGCAACATCTGCATCCAGCTCCTGAAGCTCGTCGCGCCGAAGGACGTCGCGGAGGACTTCGAGGCCCGTCTGCGGGCTGGAGGGCTGGGCTACGGAGACCTGAAGAAGGCGCTGTTCGAGCGCTACTGGGACTTCTTCGCGCGGGCGCGCGCGCGCCGCGCGGAGCTCGCGGCCGACCTCGGGTACGTCGACAGGGTCCTGAGGGAGGGCGCCGAGCACGCCCGTTCCGTGGCCAGTGTGGTGGTCAAGCGCGCCCGCAAGGCGGCCGGTCTCGACTAGGGCGGGGCGCCCGGGCCTCAGATGACGCACACCTGCGGGGGCTCGATGCGCGTGATGGCTTCCATGATGCGCACGGCGGTCCTGGCGTAGCGTTCCCTGCCATCGCCGGGGCGGTCGTACTCGTCGGGGGAGAGCGGCCGGCCGAACACCACGGAGACGGGCGACCCGAGGCGGAGCCTGCCGGCGCGCCCGAAGGCCTCGAAGGAGCCGAACACCCGGGCGGGGACGACCGGCACGCGCGCCTTGCATGCGAGGAGCCCGACGCCCGGCCTCGGGGGCTGGAGTTCGCCGGTTCGCGAGCGGGTGCCCTCGGGGAACACGATGACCACGTTGCCGCTGGCGAGCGCGTGGAGCACGCGCTTGATCGCGTCCAGGCTCACACCGCCGTCCCGGTCGACGGGAATCGTGCCGACGGAATCCAGCCACCACGCGGCGAACCCGGGCTTCCAGAGCGTCTTCCTCGCGAAGAAGTTCACCTGGCGCGGGAGGAACTGGCCGACGATAGGGGGGTCGAGGAGGCTCGCGTGGTTTGCGGCGACGATGTAGCCGCCGGTCTCGGGGAGGTTCTCGAGCCCGTCCGCCTCCCCCCGGAAGAACATCTGGTGGACGATCCGGCAGATTCCGTAGAAGAAGCCGTAGACGGGCTCCATCTCGAGCTGTGCGTGCCTGCGGCTCATGCGTTCGCCAGCCGCCGGGCTATGACCGACGCCATCTCTTCCGCGACCTCGGCGATCGTGAGGCGGGTCGTGTCGATCGAGATGGCCCCTGCGGGCTGGGAAAGGGGCGCCGTCTTGCGCGTCGAGTCGAGGTGGTCGCGCTCGGCCACCCTGTCCTGCTGGCCCTCCTTGATGCGGCGGCGCTCCCGCTCCGCGGGGTCCGCGTGCAGGAAGAAACGGAAGTCCGCGTCGGGGAAGATGACCGACCCGATGTCGCGCCCCTCCATGACGAGCCCCGCGAAACCGCCCTTCCTCGCCGCGGCGGCCTGCCCGCGCTGGTAGGAAAGCAGGGCCGACCGGAGCTCGGGGATCGCCGCGAAGTGGGAGACGGCCTCGTTGACCTCCTTGCTCCTGATCTCGGCCCCCGGCGGCCTGCCGGCGATCTCGATCTGGGCCAGCCTGCCGGTGATCCTCGTGCCGAGCCTCAGGTCGGCAAGCGCGGCCTCGACCGAGCCCAGGTCGCCCGGGGACGCCCCGCGCCGGAGCATCTCGGAGGTCACGGCGCGGTAATAGGAGCCCGTGTCGGCGTGCAGCAGGTTGAAGCGCCGGCTGAGCGCGCTCGCCGTGGAGGACTTCCCCGAGGCCGCGCCTCCGTCGATCGCGACAATGATGAAGGGGTTGCCGTGCATCGTGCGGTCAGGACTGCGAGGATTTCGCACGGATGGAGTCCAGCAGGTCGAAGAACCCGGGGAACGTCTTCGCACTGCACGCTGGGTCGCCGATGGAGAGCCAGGGAGTTCCGTCGCCCCGCACGTCGCGGCAGCCGAGAATGGCGAAGCTCATCGCAAACCGGTGGTCGCCGTGGGTCTCGACCGTCACCCCCTTGCGAAGCGGCCTCGGGCGTATCTCCAGGGAGTCCTCGGTCTCGACAACCTCCTGTCCGAGGCGCCTGAGCTCGGTCGCCATGCCGGCGACCCGGTCCGTCTCCTGCCTCCGCGTGTGGGAGATGCCGAGGATCCTGGTGGGCCCCTCGAGAAGGGGCGCGATGGCGGCGAGCGTGAGGAACGTGTCCGAGTATTCCGAGAAATCATGTGCGACGCCCCGGCGCCGCCCGAAAGGGGCGAACGACACCGAGATGCCGTCGTCGTCGCCCAGAACGACGGCCCCGCATTTCGCGAGGACGTCGAGGAACCGGATGTCGCCCTGGAGGCTGCGGTCGGCGCGCACGAGCCCGTCAAGCCGCAGCGACCCGCCGGCGACGAGCGCGAGGGCCGCGAAGTAGCTTGCGGCGGTCGCATCGGGCTCGACGGCGTAGGAGCCGGGCGAGCGGTAGGCCGCGTGGCCCACGGCTATGGATCCGGCGGCCTCGTCCCCGGCCGCGTCGTGTATACCGAACTGGGCCATCTGGCGCACGGTCATCCGCACAAAGGGCATCCTCAGCCCGCCGACCGGGGTTGCCACGACGGCCGTCTCCGCGAGGGGGGCCACCATGAGGAGAGCTGAGAGCATCTGGCTGCTCTCGCTGGCGTCGATGGCGACCGGTCCGCCGCGGAGCCCCGCGGCGCGGATCTCAACCGGGAGGAATCCCTCGGCGCCCAGGCAGCGTATGTCCGCGCCCAGTGCCCGCAGGGCGTCGATCAGTCCCTTCATCGGCCTCCTGCGCATCTGGGCGACGCCGTCGATCTTGTAGAGGCCGCCCTTCGAGGATGCGCACAGGGCGGTGAGGAAGCGGGTGGCCGTGCCCGCGAGGCCCGTGAAGAGCTCCGCCTCGGTCGAAGGAATTCTGCCCCCGCGCCCCTCGACCCGGATCCTGTGCGACGCCTGGTCCTCGTCCACGCTGAAGCCTAGCCGGCGGAGCGCCTCCGCCATGATCCTCGTGTCCTCGCTGAACAACGCGCCGGCGAGGTCGACCGGGCCGTCGCACAGCGCCGAGAGGAGCATGGCGCGGTTCGTCAGGCTCTTGGACCCCGGCAGCGCCACGCCGCCGCTGGCCGGCCGCGAGAACGGCCTGACCGCAAGGATATCGGGAAGTGGCTGTGTCACGGCGCCGGTCGGAATTTGTCGCGGTAAGCCCTGCCGCGCTCGAGCGTGGCCGCGACTTCTACGAAGTCGCGGTTGGCGAGGGCGGCCTGGAATCCCTGGAGGTCGTCCTGGAAATGCCTCAGGGCCCTCAGGACCTCGTCCCTGTTCTCCTCAAGAATGGTCCTCCAGAGCTTGGGATCGGACTCCGCGATCCGCGTGGTGTCCCGCAGGCCCGTGCCGGCAAAGTTCCGCCAGCCCGGGTCCTGGGTGGACAGGTAGGCGCAAAGTGCGGACGCGAGCACCTGGGGCAGGTGGCTTATATGGGCGACAATCTCGTCGTGCTTGTCGGGATCCATCGTGACGACCTCCGCACCTAGCTCCCGCCAGAATGCCACAACCTTGCCCACGGCCCGGCTGTCCGTCGAGTCGGCCGGCGTCACGAAGCATGTCCGCCCCTCGAAGAGGTCGGCGTTGCCGTGCTCCCAGCCCGTCTTCTCGGAGCCCGCCATCGGGTGGGCGCCGACAAAGTGGGCCCTTCCGTGCAGGACCACGTGCCCCAGCCGGGAGATCTCGCCCTTCACGCTTCCCACGTCGCAGACGACGCTGCCGTCCTTCACGAGCGGGGCAATCTGGCGCAGAAGGGTCACCACTCGGTCGACCGGCGTGGCAATGACCACCATGTCGGCTCCCTTTACGGCCTCCTCGGCCGTCTCGGGCGTGGCGTTGCACCAGGGCTGCTCGGCCAGGGCGAGCCTCGTCTCGTGACGCCGGGCCCAGATGACGATCCTGCGGGCGGCACCCCTGGCCCGGGCGGCGCGGGCTACGGAACCCCCTATAAGACCGGGTGCTAGGATTGTGAGCTGCTCCATCGTTGACCTCGAAAAGACGCAAAATCCAGCCCTTCTGTCGAGCCGTTCGTGGGATTGCGTTTTTTCCGGCGCTCGGGTTGGCTGGATTCGCCTGAGATGGATACAAACCCCCAAGAGCCGGCCAAGCCTGATATCCGCGCGCTCCGCGTCCGCGCGCTGATCGTCATACTGACCCTTGTGTTCATCGCCGCGCCATTCGTGGCGTACGTCATATTCGGAAAAGGCGCCAGGCCAGGGCAATGAACAAGACACTTCTTCCAATCCGGATAGTGTTCATAATCCTGTGCACGGCCGCGGGCTGGCTTGTCTGCTACACGATCCGCGAGTGGGACGCCTACCGGGTGACCGCCGCCTCCGTCGGTTTCTTCATCGGGGCCCTGGTCGTCCTTGTTGACGTGATGCTTAAGGGGTTCTCCCTCAGGGGCCTCTCGGCGCTGACGTTCGGGATCGCAGTCGGCTCCATCATCGCCAGCCTTGTGGCGACCTCTCCGCTTTTCGCCGAGGGCGACCCGGAGATGATTTTCCTCGCCCGCCTGGCGCTCTTCATGATCTGCCCGTACCTCGGCACCGTGATCGCGCTACGGGGAAAGGACGAGTTCAACCTTGTCATCCCCTACGTGCGGTTCGTGCCGCACGAGGTCGACGTGCCCCTGGTGGTCGTAGACACGAGCGTCCTCGTCGACGGCAGGATCGCCCGGGTCTGCGAGACGGGCTTCCTGAGCGCGGCGCTCGTGATTCCCCGGTTTGTCCTCAACGAGCTCCAATCGATCGCGGATTCGACGGATCCGCTCAGGCAGGCGCGCGGGCGGCGTGGCCTCGACGTGCTGAACGCTCTCCGTGCGATCAAGACCCTCGACATCAGGATCACCGAGAGCGAGGTCGCCAAGAAGGAGGACGTGGACGCCAAGCTCGTCTTCTTGGCCCAGTCGATGAGGGCGAAGCTCCTCACGACCGACTATAACCTCGCCAAGATGGCGGAATTCCAGGGTGTTCCCTGGCTCAACCTCAACAAGCTTTCGAAGTCGCTGCAACCCGAGCTGATGATAGGGGAGAGGCTCGAAATCGAGCTGGTTAAACCCGGCAAGGAGGATGGGCAGGCGATAGGCTATCTCGCCGACGGATCGATGGTTGTGGTAACGGGCGGGCGACCGCACATCGGCCAGCATGTCGGCGTCGAGATCATCAGCCTTCTTCCCACGGGCGCCGGGAAGATGATCTTCGCCCGGATGGGCAGTGAATCGGATCATTCCCGCATTGGCTAGGACGACCCGCCAAGATTGGTGTGGACTTGCCGGTGCTGGATTTTAGATAACTTCCCTTCCACGCGGGGCAGTAGCTCAGTTGATAGAGCGCGTCGTTCGCAACGACGAGGTCGTCGGTTTGATCCCGATCTGCTCCACCATCCCAGATTCGGACGGGCGCAGTTCAAATTGGTTAGGTGGCCGTTGGGCAGGAGGAAGCGGGTTTAGCACCCTGAGCTGTACCCTCAAGGGATGGAATTGATTCGAGAAGACTGCTAAACAGCTTCTTGGCTCAATGCCATGTCCACAAATGGAACAACCTCGTCAATTGTCCGAAGCGCATTGAGCGAGCGGGGATATCCGATGTATGGCAGCAGTTGGGTGACTACGTCGATAAGGCGTTTGCGGTCATTGCCGATTCTCAGATTGCCTGCCACATGAGCTTTTACCTGCGGGTCGCATCCGCCGAGCGAGATCAGAAAGGCAAACGTCAGCAACTCCCTTGTTCTAACATCCAATCCGCTGCGGGTGTAGTAGTCGCCAAAGCAGTTTGCCGACAAGAAGTCCTGAATATGCCATTCGTCCTTTGGTGACTGCTGGCGCATCCTCTCGATCGCATCGCCAAAGATTGCATTCTGCACGGCTACCCCATTGTTGAATCGGGTTTCAGGCGTGGTGGTGGTCTGGTCTGGCAGGGGCAGGCTAATCCCGCGATCTTTCAGTAGGTCGTTGGTCGCGTGCAGAAAGTCGAAGACCTTTGCCACCCCGACATACGGAACAGATTGATAGAGAACCTCCTTGATCTCCACGGGTGACAGACCGACGTTGAGCGCGGCGCCCACCATGGCCTTGAATTCACCCAGCGCCTGCGCTGCGATCGTCGATCCCAGGATCATCAGCACGCGGGTCCTAACATCCAATTTGCTCTGGCGGATGACCTCGTCGAATGCCCAATTGTCGAAGAGCTCGATGAATTCCGGATCCGTCTCTTGCAGTTTGGATTCGTGATTAGAGAAGAGTTCCTCGTGGTTCTTCACAGCGTTCTCCGTTAGGCTGATCTTTTTCATGGTGGGGCGCCCGTCGGGGAGAGTAGTTGTTCAACGACCGACGAGCTTCTGGAGGTGCTCAGGGTAGCGCGCTCCTTGGAGCGTGATCTTGTCGCAAGCCGCGTTGATTTCACGGAGGTCGCCCGGGGTCAGCTCGACAGAGGAAGCTCCGAGGTTTTCGATCAGGCGCGGCAGCTTTGTAGTGCCAGGGATCGGAACGATCCATGGCTTTTGCGCCAGCAGCCAAGCGAGCGCTACCTGGGCCGGGGTTGCCTTCAGACGCGTGGCGATTGAGTTCAGCAAATCAACCACGACCTGATTGCTCTTACGGGCCTCCGGTGTAAAGCGTGGGACTATGTTCCGGAAGTCCGTGGGATCGAACTTGGTGTTTTCGTCGATCTTGCCGGTCAAGAAACCCTTGCCGAGCGGGCTGAAGGGGACGAAGCCGATCCCAAGCTCCTCAAGTGTGGGAATGATTTCTGTCTCCGGCTCCCTCCAAAATAGGGAATATTCGCTCTGCAATGCGGTGACGGGTTGGACGGCATGAGCGCGCCGGATTGTCTTTGCTCCAGCCTCCGACAGGCCGAAGTGCCTGACCTTGCCGGCTTCGATCAACTCCTTTACAGCCCCAGCCGTGTCCTCGATTGGTACATCCGGATCTACGCGATGCTGATAGAAAAGATCGATGACATCGGTCCGCAGGCGCTTGAGCGAGGCCTCCGCGACCTCCTTGATATGTGCGGGCCGGCTGTCTAGGCCCTCCATTCGCTCGCCGTTTGGCCCGATCCTGAAACCAAATTTCGTTGCGATCTTTACGTCCCTCCGGAACGGAGCGAGGGCCTCGCCGACGAGTTCCTCGTTTTTGAATGGGCCGTATATTTCTGCCGTATCGAAAAAGGTCACCCCACGTTCGACAGCGGCTCGGATCACGGAGATCATCTCCTGCTTTTCTCCTGCCGGTCCGTAGCCCGAGCTCATGCCCATGCAGCCCAGCCCAATGGCCGAGACCTTTAGATTGCTGTTTCCGAGTATGCGTTGGTTCATTTTATAGGTCTCCAGTGGTTGATTGCGGGTTCAGCTTAGCACGATAAGACTGGGGTGTCGTCCGCGGCCCTTAGAATTCGCAGCACCGAAAGTATCGTGTTCCAGCTGCGTGTTGTCGCCGAGGCACCGAAGAGTTCGTCAATCTCGCCAAGGTAGGCGATCGTTCGCATCTGGCGCCGGTACACTCCAAAGAGAAGACGATCTTTGGAACCAAAAATCCGGACATACGGTTTCCCACTTTTCGGGATGGCAATCGGAAGCGAAGGTTTGTGGCGACTGGCTTTCGATAGGACGCTCACAAATCGAACGACATCCGGCCTTGGTGGCTCAGGTCCAAATGGATTTTCCATTTCCAATCGGAAGAGGTCTCTAGCGTCGCAGGAAGAGACTTCCGCTTCAAACGGCACCTTTCGCCTCAATTTCGCAAGGAACTTTGTGCGAGAACCAGGCTTTCGAACGATAAAAGTGCCTGCAGCGCCGACATTCACAACATCATAGGCGCCCAGTTCTCTTGCGAGCACACTTGGGCGAAAGGACCTGTGGCCGCCAACATTGATACCCCGGAAGAAGACAATCAGGGCCGTACGCGTGCGCATGCGAAGGGCAATTAAGTTGTTCCGATTCGTCGGGCTTTGCATTTATCAATAATGTTTAACGCCCTCCGACTCAACCGCAGGATCTATTCAGCTATGGCTTCAACAGGCTGGTAATAGTTTCTGGACCTTGTCTGAACCGTGGTCGAGTCGGTGTTTCGCACTGCAAGTGCCTGAATTATAAGGGGAAGAAACGGAATCCTTAGCAATTTGGAGCGAACCGATTGCCGATTGTTTAGCAGTGAAATCGATCATGTGTTCAGCGCTCCATCTTTTTGGTCCGCGGAAAATGAATAGCGCCCTCTGGTTCGTGCTTAACAACAACCTGGTCCCCCATTCAGTCGTTCGACAGATGGCTCCATCGGAGAACATCGCCGTCCGAAACATCGGTGCACGGGCAGCGGCCGGACGCCGCCGCGCCAACGAGCTTGCCTGCCCGGCGGTCGCTCGCGTTAGCTGCTCCCGCCGCGGCCCCGCACCTACGAGACGCAGCGACGCACCCGGAAAACCTTTCTCCGTTATGAAACCCACGACGCCTGACCAATACCTCGCCAGCCTCCCTGACGATCGCCGCGCCGCGATGCTCGCGCTCCACGCCGCGATTCGCAAGGCCGTGCCCAAACTCACCTCCGAGATCATGATGGGGATGGGTTCGCCCGTCATCGGTTACGGCAAGTATCACTACAAGTCTTCCAGCGGCCGCGAGGGCGATTGGTTCTTGATCGGACTCGCCGCGGGAAAGAACTACTACAGCCTCCACATCTGCGCCGCCGACAAGGGCGGTTACCTCGTCGAACAGAATGCCGCCAAGCTCGGCAACGTGAAGACCGGCCGCAGTTGCATCAACTTCAAGAAACTCGAGGACCTCAAGCTCGACGTCGCAATGGCGCTTGTGAAACAGGCCGTGAAGACCGGCGGCCTCAACGCAGAAGGGTAGCCCCCGAGCTGCTTTTCAACAGGCTGTTTAGCACCCTTTGGTTCGTGCTAAACAACAACTTGGTCCGCCATTCTAGAATCGTACGGCCGGGATTTCTATTCCTCGTTCCAATTCGTTGCCGCTCCAGGTGCCCAGTTCAGTTCCATTGGCAAAGATTCGGTAGGCTTGCTTTGGGTCGCACTGGTGAAAGACGACAACAGGCAGGCGCCTCCATCTGAATGGAGTAGAGAAGCCCAAGTGGATCTCCGCACCATGTACGGTGCATTCTGTCACGTTCAAGCCGTTGACGCCTACGGCCTGCCCTGCTGCCGCGTCGACGACGGCGTCGCGAAGATAATCCTCCTCGATTTCTATCCCCGCCATGCCGCTGCCGGTTCCCCAGTGAAAACTGCTTATTCCTGTTTTGGGTCCGTAGCCGGAATGGGCCCAGTTCTCGCACGGAGAGACCGGAAACTGCGCCCTGAGCGCCGCAACACCCCGTTCCAGGTATTCGACGGTTCCCGTCGCCCGGTAGTAGTCGAGCAGGATGTTTCCGAACTGACTTTGCCGCGCGTCTGACCATTCTGCATCGGAATTCTGGGTTGTGAAACCGCCGAGGAGCGTTGCCGGTCCGGTCAGGTGATCCAACAGGGGATTGGTCCAACACTGCTGATACAGCAGCAGGTAATCCAGGAGGCGCTCGCCTTTCTCAAGGAAGAGGCGGTCATTTGTTACGCGATACGCCGATAGAAACGCGGCCGCCGCCTGGCCGAGCGCAAGGTCATTGGCCGGCCACTGATGGCTTCGCTCGTCGAGTGTTGGCGCACGCGGGCTGCAGCTAAAGAATGTCTCAAAATCGTACCATTGGCGTTGCGGGATCACGTTCTCGTCAAGAAAAGCAACGCCTCGCATGCCTGCCTTTAGCCAACGAGGGTCTGGATCCTGCGCATAGAGTTCCAGGAGGAAGAGCGCCACTGGGCCGGTCTCGGCCTTCAATCTTCGGGAAAGATCAAGGTCGGCCGAGCCGTCCTCCGCAAACCGCGTCGGCAGCATGCCATCATCCTGTTGCCGGTCGCAGAGGAATTTGGCCAATGCGCGGCACCGTGACAGTATGGCCTCGTTTTCGGGAAGACCTGCTGAGCGCCAGCGCAGGAGCCAATATGCCGTCCAGCTCATATCGTATCCCAAATACCCCCCCTCGGTGCTGTTGCCTGCTCCGTCGCCGGCGGCCCAAAGAACAGGCTTTTCACCCCCAGACGGGACGGAAATGCACTTGAAGGCGCCATCGCGGCCCGGGGCCATGAGGGCGAGGTCAACCGTTTGCCGGGCCCGCCTTATCAATGCTTCGTTGTTGGTCCGACGTGCGTAAAGGGCCATGCCAAATGAGGTCCGAAGTGTGTTAAACCACGCAGTGAGGTATATCGATGGCCCCGGGCCCCAGCGGCGTGTTTGTACGCCGCCGCCGACTTTGCCGCCGTCCAGCGGCACGAGGAGCCAGTTCTGGATAGATTGGGATTCCCAGACCTCCGTGCGCCATTCGTCCCACAGGGCAAGTCCTTTGATACGCTTGTCCATGGCCACCTGCTTCTCGATAGGGCCTAGCGATTCTAGCCACGAGTACACTCCAGCAGGCGTGTCCGTGCCGACCTGCTGAACCGCAGCCTCTAACTGCCTGGGCCGGCCAAATTGGCGCCAATGCAATCTCACGGCCTCCCGATACGCCTCGGCGGGCTCTGCGTCCGCCGTGACGAGAAGATAGTAGGAGTTAGCGGGCGGAATTGCGGGCCGCCAGGTCCGGAGTTTATCGGGCTCATAGACCGAATGATACGCTTGGCGAGCCGGCACGAAACCGACGCCCAGCACGGGACCTCCTGGAATGTCGAGGTCCATCGCGTGATTGCATTGCCGCAAGGCCTCCGGATCCAAAGCGTCGACGTCAGGAACAACGGCGAAGGCCATCCGGGCCGATTGGACCAGTATCAGAGGAGCTTTGTATTGCGCGTCTGGGACGAAGCCCCCGACCGAAGCGGCGAAGCTCCAGTCAGGTCGGCGAGTGAACTTGAACCTATCGACAAATGCATGAACCCTCACGCCTGGGGTCGCTTGCAGCAGCGTGGTGACGTGGAGCCATGGGCTGCGGGAGCAGAGACGCACCCTGCGAACCCCGCGAAGTTCGCCTACCATGAACTCCTCGACCAGCTCATTTCCATTCACTGCCATACTTGTTACGGTGCCTCGCTCCACATTGTTGTCGGTCTCGTACACGGTGCTCGGCCCGACTGATCCGCCCTCCACGTCGGTTGCCAACGTGATCCATTGTCCCGCATCGCAAGCTAGATATTCTTCATGCAACTGCCCGTTCTCGATCCAGGCTCTTACGCGGATCTGTTCGTTGCCCAAAACCATGGGAAGTTCCGGCTTCGCCTGTGCCATAGATATCGGTGCCGCCGCGAGAATGCAAAGCAACCAGAGGATCGGCGTCGTCTTGATGTGCAACGTTCCCACAATTGGTTCTCCCCGAATTCTACAATAGTGGAGCCGGTGCGTCTTTGTGTCTAGCTCTGCAAGAGCTTGGTAATTGCCGAGAGGAACGTGTATCTGGTTGGATCCGAATGGTGAACGCGAAGCGTCGTTTAGAGGCCGCAATACGGGCGTGTTTAGCAGGGAATCACTTGGCTCGTGGAATAGGTTTAGCGCCCATTGGTAGGTGCGCAGCAACAACCTGCCCTACCACTCAGGGATCGAACGCCTTGGGTCTATACCGCTGCGGGTCGAATGGCGCGTATCGTCTGGTGGTAGGACACCACCGCTTTTCAACCCAGCGTGTCGTTTGTGTTCTCGACGTGGACACGCTCGAGCATCTTGAGGAGCGTTGCCCGGGTCTGCTTTGGCGACTTCGGCGTCGCGAGGGCCGTGATGTGAATGTCCACCCAGGTGTTATCCTGGATCCAGTGGGCCCTGATATTCGAGTGGACGGTGTCGGCGATCTTCAAATTGTAGAGTACCGCGTCCCAGCCCCCGATCTTCCTGAACTCCACCGCGTCAGGTTCGGGCAGGCCATTGATTTGCCATTGGATCGTGTCGGCCTGCCAGATCTTCTTTGTTGACGTGAAGCCCTCGGCTTTCTCGATCCATCCGCTGACTGAGATATCGGGGTGTCGCTCGTGTTGAAACAGAAAGTAGCGGGGATTCATTTTGGACCCCTTCACGACGTGGTTCTTGAGCTCCTTCTTTGGGATTGTCACCGCCAGTGCGGAGACAGGGACGTTGAGAACGAACCCATCGGGGAGTTCAAAGACTTGGAGGGTTTCGCCTTCCGTGGTGTTGCCGAGCCCTTGGGAGAAGGCGACGAACGTGAACGATGATCCGAAGTCGACGGGTTTCATTTGTAAGTCTCTATGTGCTTTAAGGGTACGTAAACAATAATTTCATCTTTTGCGCAAGTGGCGGAAGGGTAGGCACGTCGGTCTTGCTGTCTCGATAGGTAACCGACGAGCAGAAGAAAGTGGGTTTAGTCCCTAAGGCAATTCGCGCCTGGACTGACAAGCGTACCGGAGGCTTGAGGGCTCCGATAAACGATCTATGGCGAACAGCTGGATTCTCATACCCGCAGGCTTGTTCGCACCACATGGCAAAGGCCGTCGTCTGCGGCGGCTAAAATTTAAGCGGCGGCCCCACGACCTCCATGCCGTGTTGTTCCCAGAGCTTCTTCCAAAGCACTTCCTGATCCTTGGGAATGGCCGGGCCAAACTTGGCCATCTGCTGGAAGAAGTCCTCCATGCTGCCGGCCGGCTGGAACAGGACGAGCATCTGGCCCTCGCCCTCGCTGACCATGGCAAAGGCGTGTGGGATCTTCCGCGGCGCGAACGCAGAGTCCCCGGGGTGCAGGCGCACGGTCTCTTCACCCACCTGCACGATGAATTTCCCCCGGATCACGTAGAACCACTCGTCCTGGAAATGGTGCCGGTGCAGTGCCGGGCCACCTTTGGACTGCCTCGTGGTGTCGTAGAGGCAGAAGTCGCCCCCTGTGTCCTTCGCCGACACTTTGAGGTCGAAGCGCCCACCCATTATCAGCAGCTCCTCCTGGTACCGGTCCTCGTTCGCTCCGACCCTGAAGCCCTTGTCGGAGCGTTCCGCGCGGGAGGGGGCGAGTTCGGCGGCTTTGGACCCAATAGCCAACGGCATTGCAGCCAGGGACACCTTGAGAAAATGCCGTCGGTTCATCGTGAGACGTTGGTATGCTGAATTATGGGGGTGGGCGTTCGTCACGGGGCGAGTAGTAGAAAGCCTTAATCTACCTGCTTGTCCGGCACCCCACGTCAAGGCTGGTGCGACGGCGCGACGTTTTGCGGTGCGGCAGACGGGGCAGGCGTCGGGAGTCCGGGCCTGTTGCCATTGAAACCCGGCGGATAGCCGACCCCGTTTCTTTGAAAGCCTTGCTGAGGATTCATGGCTCGCATGGCAGCCAGCTGGGCGAGCAGGCTTTCGTGGGAGTTTGCCGCGGCCTGGCCTTCGAGGTATTCCTTAGGGTGCTTCAACTTCATGGCCTTGAGCCGCGCGGCAAGTTCATCGACCGGGGTGTAGGACCCCGGCGAGGAAAGGGCTTCGAGGTATGAGGCGATGGCCTGGGAGTATTGCTCGGCCGCCTCTTGGTGGATGCCCACTATCAGACTGTGATATGCCGCCAAGTCGGCGGGGAGGGAGCTGCGCTGCATCCCGAAGGACGAGTTCGCTGTCATCATGTCTTGAAGTGCATCGATCACGCCCTGCCAGTCTTTGTCCTTGATCTTGGCCTTCATGATCCTGTCGAGGTACGTGCCCACCGTGTCGTTTGGATCCGGAACAATCTCCCTGAACTGGTAGTTGAGGGCTCGGAGGGCTAGAATTGAGTGGATCTCCGCTATGGGCATCGCGTAGTCGCCAAGCGGCTGGAAGGATCTTGTAGAGTAGAGTTCGAGGGCGGCCATCGGGTCGCCAAGCACGAGTTTGTTCTTTGCCGCAACGGTCTGCGCGAGGTCGGCCGCCGCAGCCTGGGTCTCGCCTGTGTACGTGTTCCCATGGGGGGCTTGGTTGAGCCTGTTCAGATATTTCTCGACGTTCTGGAGCGTGAGGCCTGATGGGTCCGGCAGCGTCTCGGGCGGCTTGGTCGGTGCGCCAGGTCCCGTGTGAGCACTTGTGTCCGACTGCTTCGGGTAGCGTGAATCGACTCTGGAACGCAGCTCGAGGGCATACGATGACGTGTCCCTGGAAAGGTTATCCAGCGTTCGCGTGTATGATGCGGTGGGCGCACCATTGTTCAGCTGGGCGTAGAGCTCCTGCCACGACCCGGCGTAGCGGCGCAACCCCTGTAGGGTCATGTTGAGGGTGCTGTCGAACTGGGCGGTCTCCTCCTGTGCGGTTTCGATCTCCCCGAGGACGCCGTCAAAGTCCACCGGGGCCTTTGCCCTGTCGATCGCAGCTCCCAGGTGCTTCACGAGGGATTCGACGACTGCCGCCCGGTTCTTTACCATCTGGGCGGACGTCTCGTCTTGTCGTGCCAGGAGCTCGCTTCTGGGAATTATCGGGTAGAGCTGTGCGGATTCCTGGACAAGCTGGCCGATCGCCTGGCCTGCCTTGCCGTAATTGCCCGCCTCCTCGGCAAGTATGTAGTCCTGCCAATGGACCGTGAATTCGCGCGCGGAGATCAGTTCCGTGGTGAGCGAATCGCGAACGTAGTTGCTGCCGAGCGCCGGGCTTAGGCTGGCGATCCTTTGGAGGATCCCATCGAAGTCCTTCGCCGGCGCACTGGCGGCTACCTTTCCCTGGATGTCCGCGACAATCTTTTCGACTTGGGCTTCCGAGAACGGCTCGGGCTGCGTCTTCGCGTTGGCGGCAGGTTGAATCCGGGCGGACGCCACGGGGGAAGCGTCGTCTGCCTTCAGGCTCGGCATCCCGGTGGAGACTAGGAGCATGAGCCCGAATGGGCCCACGAGTTTTAGAGGATCAATCTTCATGCTAAGGTGTGGGCAGGGGCTCAAGGTAGACTCGGGCGACTCCATTGGAGTCGGTGAGGACCCAGAAGTGGTAGAAGTATGGGCCTTTGGCCTTCTCAAGCGAGAGTGCGCGGCTGCCGGTGGTGACCGTCATATTCACAGGCCAACCCACCCACGGCCTTCCGTCCTTGTGGCGCATTCTCAAGGCAAGGTCGTCATCGGGCCCGGGTGTGCCCACGACCTTTCCGTTCGGATCCGTCGTGGTGTTCACGGGCTCTATTATGAAGTCGTCCGGGCGGGTCGGAGGGAAGACGGCAACATGGGGCTTCGGCTGCGGCGGGGTCTTGCAACCGGTCGCAAGGAGAACCGCTTCCGGCAAAACCGCGAATCCGATGATGGCGAGACGCTGCGCGAGGGATCGTATTAGGACACGGGTCATTTCATGGACAGCCGGCCCCCTCATTATGGGCGACAACGACTCGGTGGAAAGGTGTTTCCCGAGCGGTTTTTACGCAGGCTCATGCCAAGGACGCCGCGCTAGGCGAGCGTGCCACACATCATGTCCCACAACGATTGGGATGGGTGCTTGCCTCTGACGATTTCGGGCCGGGAGGCGCACCGATCCCGGGAGAACCAATCAGTCGCTTGTTCCCGCCAAGGTCACGGATTCTCCGGCGGGAACAGGACGCTGAGCACCTTCCTGGCCTTGTCCTCGCTGTTCCCGGTAGGCATATTCGACAGGCAGATCACGGCGAAGTGCTCGCTCGGGATGCGCGCCATGAAGGCTGAGGCGTCCAGGTCGCCGCCGGAGAACCAGATGATATCGCGCCCGGCGAATGTCCCGAATACCAGGCCGAAAGCATCATTGTCCTTGTCGTGCGCGAAGCGCATCCGCTGCAGCATCACATTCGCAAAGGCCGGTCCGGCCAGCTTGTTACTCTCAAAATTCGCATTCCATCGGGCAAGGTCCTCCAGCGTGCTGAACACGCCGCTTCCGCCAAAGTGCGGTGAAACGCGCATGAGCTGGGCGTAGCCTGTGCCTTCTCGGATGTGGACGCCCACGCCCTCAAGTTTCTTCCTAATTTCCTCATCAGCACGGTCCGCGTACCCCGTGGCCCGGTCGGGAATGACGAGAGTCGTGTCATCGTCCAAAACGCTTCTCGACATTCCGAGCGGAGTGAAGATTCGCCGCTGGAGAAAAGTGGAAAAGGGCATGCCACTGACCTGCTCCACGATCTTCGTCAGGATCATGTAATTCACGTTCGAGTATTCCCAGCGAGTCCCGGGCGCGAATTCCAGCGCCGGGGCGTGAAACGTCGCGGCTATGGCCTCGTCGGTCGTGAAGTAGTAGAAGGAGAACCACGGCATGCCGCTCGGCCGCGGCAGGGAGGTGTATTCCGGCAGCCCGCTGGTGAAATAGATGAGATGCTTGATGCGCAGGTCCGAGTGAAAGTGGGTGACCTCCGGGAAGTAGGTCGCGACGGGTGTGTCGAGCGACAGCCTGCCATCGATGACAAGGAGCGCGACCGCCGCCGCGGTAAACTGCTTCGACAGTGATGCGAGGTGAAACGACGTGTGCGGCGTTATCGGGATGTTGTAGTCGAGATTCGCGCGCCCATATCCCTTGGCGAAGACGAGCTCGCCGTCCCTCACCACTCCCAACGCATAACCAGGCGATCCGTCGTGATCAAAGGGCGCGAAGATTGCGTCGATCCGCGAGACCAAGGACGGCGAAAGGCTCGGAGCACCTCGGGTGAAAACGGGCAACCCAAGAACGAACGAAAGAATGGGTAGGCCGCGTTTCAGCAAGTGCATGCGGGGACTGTTGTCCCGGATTGGCCCCCGCTCAAGAGGTTGTTTGGCCTTCTTTGGTCTGGCCGTAATGAAGCTTCAGCCCGCCATCCTGGCGTGAATCGGGCCCTCGAGCCTCTTGAGAACGGACGCCCCTTGGAGTGCGTCCTCGACGGGAAGCATGCGCGCGAGGGTCGCGCCAGCCGAAAGGACGCGCGCCTCCACTTTGACCCTGACTGGCGAATCGCGCGCTGTGCCTAGGCGCGAGACGCAGGCCCCTCCAAATGGGCCTAGGTCCGGCGCCCAGCTCGATTCAATGTGTTCCCAGGGCCGACTCAGGCCTGGAGGTAGTGCCGCACGGCGACAATCACTATCCCAAGCACAACGAGCACAATCAGGACCAAAGGCAGGGGCACCTTCGCCTCCTTCGCGCCGACATAGCGGATGGTAGAGGCTGCCGGTTCCCGGCGGTCATTTCCGCCGAAACTGGGCCCGCCCGGGCTTGCCTTGGTAGACGAGGAGTTTGAGTTGTCCATAGAGGTGTTCTGAGAAAACAGGGCACCTAGTATAACGTAAGAGAAGGGGGTCAACCCTCCGCATCTTTTGTTTTTTACTCCTCGGTTTTTGCAGAGCCGCCGATCTCGGGGCCGGATGTTCCTGGCGGGTTTGGGCGCGGAACGAGTCTTCACGGTCCGACCCGCCGGCGTTCCCGCCCTCGCCGGCGATGCGCAGGTTGAGAGCCGCCGTCGCGACCCTCGGCTTGAACCTTTTCCGAGCCGTCCGCTATTCCGAGCGAAGCGCGACGAGAGGGTCCACCCTCGTCGCGCGGCGCGCAGGCAGCCAGCACGCAAGAAGTGCGACGATGACGAGAACTGCGGTGGCGCCCAGGACGGCTCCGGCATCGCTGCCAGCCAGCCCGGGCATCGCGCTTTCAAGGAATCGGACGAGTCCCACGGCACCGAGCAGGCCGAGCGCCGCACCGGTGGCAACCATCCGCATCCCGGCACCGAGGATCAAGCGAGCGACGTGCTTGACCTGAGCCCCGAGGGCAATCCGGATGCCGATCTCATTTGTCCGCATCGCGACAATTCGCGCGATCACACCGTAGATGCCCAGGGCTGCCAAAAACAGGCCGAGCAGCGCGAACGCGGCCAACAGGTGGTTGATGGCCTCGATGTTCTGCATGTTCTGATGGATGTATTCGCGCACCGGCATCAGCTCCTTTACCGCCATGTCGGGGTCCAGCTCTCCCACGGCGCGGCGAATTGGCTCTATCAGCGTCGAGAGGGGAACGTTGGACCGCACGACCAGCGTGACATAGCTCCATGTCGCTTGGGACATGGGGACGTAGACTTGGAAGTTGGCCCCGTTTCCGAGGTTCAGGAATTGCACATCCTCGGATACACCCACGATCTCCATCCACTCGGGCACCTTCTCGTCAAAGAAGGCCATGCGGTGACCGATCGCGTTCTTTCCAGGAAACAGCGCTCGCGCCATGGATTCGTTTATGATCATCACGCCGGGCGAGTCGCTCCGGTCGGAGGCATTGAAATCGCGTCCACTCAAAAGGCGCGTGCTGATCGTTTTGAAGTAGCCTGGGGTGACGCCATTGATCGGTGCTCCGGGCTCCTGTCCCAGGGCCGGCGGCGGCTGCCCCTGAATGATGAACCCGCGGCCTGACGGGAAACCAAAGGCGGGCACCTCATGACTGATGGCGGCAGCCTCCACGCCGGGCAGGCCTGAGACGCGCTCCTGCACTCGGTCATAGAAAAGCATGATGCGCTTGTTGTCCGGGTAGCGGCTCGAGGGCATCGCAAGAATGCCTCGCAGGACCGTAGCCGGCTTCCATCCGGCGTTCCGATGAAGGAGCTGGTCGAGACCGCGTGCAAAGTAAAGGGCGCCTGAAATGAGGACGAGAGCCAGTGCGAACTGGCATGCGACCAGCACCTGGCGGAAGCGATTCTGCGAACGATCGCCGGTGGAGCCGCGGGCGCCTGTCTTCAGCGCCTCGTTGACGCGCACGCGGGAGGTCACCCAGGCCGGCGCGACGCCGAAAAAGAGGCTCGTAGCGAGCGATACGCCAAAGGCAAAGATCAGGAGGCGCCAGTCCAGCACGAATTCGACCGTCGAGCCGGCGCCACTGAGCTGCCTCGCAAGCCAGTCATCGGTCCATACGGACACAAGGACGCCTAGGACACCACCGGCGCCCGCGAGGACGACGCATTCTGCGATCAGCGGCCTGATCAGCTGCACGCGGGATGCGCCAAGGGCGCCACGTATTGCGAACTCGCGGGCCTGCGCGATCGCGCGGGCAAGGAGCAGGTTCGCAAGGTTCGCGCATGCTATGAGCAGCACGGAGCCGGAGAGGCCGATCAGCATAAAGATGATCTGGCGGGTGCTGCCAAAAAGGGCGGGCTTGAGCGATATGGCTCGCAGGCTCCTGCCCGTGTACTCCTTCGGCTCGCTGGTCGCGAGGCCTGCCGCGATCGCGGTTAGTCGGGACTCAGCCTGCGCAGCAGTGACGCCGGGAAGGTAGCGTCCGATCATGTCATACGCATGATCCTCATGACTCGACAACTCGTCGGCGGTCAGCGCAAGCGGCCGGTAGATCTCGGGCGAATAGAGGGTCCGGGAATCGTCGGCTATCGCAGGCGCGACGCCGATGACCTCGTTAGACTGCCCGTCGATCCTCAGGGTTCGCCCGACGACTCCCGGATCGCCACCGAAGTGGGACAGCCAGAAAGCGCGGCTCAGGATCACCACCTGGTCCCGCCCGGGAACATCCTCGTCCGGCGTGAACTCGCGCCCCATTTCCATCTTGGCTCCCAGGACGCCGAAGTAGCCGGCCGATGCGCGGAGCGAACCGAGCACCTCGGCCGTGTGGCCCGGCTCGGCGAGCGTGAAGCTCCATTGACGGCAGCAGACGATCTTGGCGAAATCCGCGCTCTGGCGCGCGATCTCGACAAAGTCAGCCGGCCGGTTCCCTTGGGCCTGCTGCTGGTCGGCGGTGCGAATCAACCGGAACAGCCTTTCGCTGTCGGGGAACGTGAGCGGCTGCAGCACGAGCGAATTGACGATGTTGAACATCGCCGCGTTGAGCCCGATTCCCAATGCGAGCGTGAGAAGCGCGATACCTGTGAATCCGGGGGACCTCGCGAGCTGGCGTAGGGCGAACCTGATGTCAGAGATCATGGTTGGATGCCAGGTTTCCGCGCTATTGCATCCTTAACCGATAGACTTTCAGCAGCTTGGCGATGGAGATGCCGTCGACGGACATGCCCTCGATATTGCAGTCGATGATCCTGACATTCGACAGGTCGACTCTCCGAAACGTGCTGCCGCAAAGCATCGCTTCCTCGAATGTCACCGGCTCCTGCATTTGCTGCCCGCCGTCTTTGTCCACCGGCGGGCCGATGTGCCTGAACACGGCGCCGCCAAGATTCGCAGCCGAGACGGTCGTGTGGCTGAGGTTGACATTGTGAAGGCGCGCGTTGCCGAGGTTGACGTCGTCAAACACGGCGCCGGAGAGGTTGACGTTGCGAAACTCGGAACCGGAGATGTCTGCATGTGCTGCGAGGTGCTTGCCGCAGGTGATGGTCGGATCCATGGGGTCTTCCTTGTTCTAGTCTGAATCGAGGCGGGTGAACGCAGCCTGAGCATGGCGACGCCGCGCAATGGCGGCTCCGTTGGCTCAAGAAGCTTTAGAGATGGCGTGCAGGGCTGAGGGGCGTTGCCGGCTTCCGATGGCGACATCGGATGCCGAAGGTGACGGACACATGGAATCTTAGCATTCGGCATTCCAAGCTACGGGTGATTCCCTATATCATTCAAGAATGGACGCTTACAGACCTCGTCAACTCGTCGCCCCGCAAATCTGAATCGGAAATGGGATGATGCATTCCCTATTCTGGGACAGGCGCGGGAGCCGTCCGGATGCCGGACAAATGAGGGGGTACCCGCAACCAAGGCCTGCGGACGCCCTCACACGCGGGTCACTTTGGATTCTGCGGATTGTCGCGCTCGGCAGACTCAACAAGTGTTTTTAGGCGTGCGAGGGTCCGGTCCCAAACGAGGGAAACGTGGCCCAGGTATTTCCTCGCGTCCTCAATCGGCCGCGGCGCCAAGCGGAACAGCATCTTCCGGCCGCGGCGTGTGCCGCGCACCAGGCGTACTTTCTCGAGGACCCTGAGGTGCTTCGTGACCGCCTGGCGCGTCAACCTTGAGCCCCGGGATAGATCGGAGATCGAGAGGGGCTCGCCTTCGCAGAGCCTTCCAACCAGCTGGAGCCGCGTCTCATCTCCAAGCGCCGCGAAGACATCCGCGTGTGCCCGCTGCAATGCCGGCCTGCCGCTACTGGCTCCCTGTGACGTGGCGCTCGACATTCTTCATCTGCTCGGTCCAGCCGCGGTCGTTCATCCGGAAGGCCTCGGGTCGGCGGCCGGCGGGGATCCTCTCGAATCCCGACTCCGTCAGGACAAGGAGTGTGCCGCCCTCGATCCCCTCAAGGCGAAACTCAACAAGGGTGGGGGGCTCCTTCGAGTAGTCGGCCGTGCTGTCGATCGCGTAGGGGTGCCAGGTGAAGGAGAAGTAAGTCTCGGGTTCCATCTTCTGGATGACGGCCTCCCATTTGTAATGCTCGTATCCCGGATACGTGAGTTGCCCACGGGCCACCCCTCCCGGGACAAAGGGACCCTCCAGTTTCACCTGGAACCATTGGCCAAACTCGATGTGGTTCGTGATCGCGCGCCAGACTCGGGAGATCGGCGCCTTGAGCTCAATCCGTTTTTCGATGCGGTTCGTGTTCATAATGCAACCTAGGGGTTGCACAATCAGCTGCGCGCGGCAAAAGGCAACCTTTTTATTGCATGTTTGGGGCAGGCCGCACGGAATGCCCGGCCACGGGCCTCTTTCCGCATGGCGAGCCCCGCCAAGATTCTGGGCGAAGCTGCGGGGCCAAAGGGCCTGTGGAATTGTGGACGCCCCGAGTTGGCACGACGGGTTGGGGTTTCCTGTGCGCGCTCATGTTGCGGGCGAGGCGCTAATGGAGGACTCACCGGACCCGCTCGGCGGGCTTAAGCGCGGCGGGTTCGGTGTCGATGGTGAGGTTTGTTAGGTCCAACCCGTTATCGCCGCGCTCTCTGCTGATGCCATCCTGGAAGCGAAGCGTGAGGTGCCCGTTGCGCAGAGCCGCGGCCTGCTCTACTCGCATGAGGAGTCCTGGGCGGTCGCCGGCAGCCAGGAGATGGAGATGCTTTGGTCGAGTACCAGCCGGGCGGGCCTTGGCCTGGAGCAGTCTCCGGAGTTGCTGTGCGAGTACCTTGAGAGGGCGTTTCCGCACTGCAGCTTTCGCCTGAGCCGGATTGACACGAGTATCTGGCGCCGGGACGAGGACTTCATCCGGCTCGCCGGGCGCGCAGCGTCGCTTTTTGGGCTCGTTTGAACCGGCCGCCCAAGCTTAGCCTGACGGCCCAATAACCGCTGCCACAGTGGCTGAACAAACCACAGCCTTTCGGGAAGTTCTGCCGGAGCTGGCCCGGTCGGGCCGCTCTGCTCTGGCCAAGTGAACCCGCTCGCGTCTGTCGTTGCCCGGCTGAGGACGCAGCCTCCGGCTCCGACGATCCACGACGAAGGGGAAATTGCGCGGAAGTACCGCTACTGGCGGGTGCGCGTCATGTATTCGACGACTGCCGGCTATGCGGTCTTCTACCTGGTCCGAAACAACATGTCGATGGCCACAAAGGCCATCACCGATGAGTTCCATTACTCGAACACGCAATGGGGCCGTGTGCTCAGCGTGGCGACAATCGTGTACGCGTTTTCCAAGTTCCTTAGCGGGGTGGTCGGCGACCGGGCCAACCCGCGTTTCCTGCTGGGCGTCGCCCTGCTGCTCTCCGCAGGCATCAACCTGGTCTTCGGGTTCGGCGCCGGTCTGGGTTTCTTCACGGCGCTCTGGGCGCTCAACAGCCTCTTTCAAGGGGTAGGCGTGCCGCCGTGCACGCGCCTGCTGACCTATTGGTTCAGCCCCCGCGAGATCGGCCGCGCATGGGGCGTGTGGAACGCCTCGCACCAGATTGGCGGCGCCGTGATCGCGGTCTGGGCCGGGTACCTCGTCACCAGGTTCGGCTGGCGTGCGGCGTTCTGGATGCCGGCGATCGTGGGCGTGATAGGCGCCTTTTGGCTCATGAACCGCCTGACCGACTCGCCCGAGTCAATGGGGCTGCCTCCGATCGAGGTCTACAAGGAGCGGGCCGGGCGGCCCGCGGACGGCCCGGCGGTGCCGTTTCGGGAGATCTTCAGGCGCCACATCCTGACCAACACCTGGGTATGGGTGGTCAGCATCGCCAATTTCTTCGTCTACGTTGTCCGGATCGGGATCCTGAGCTGGGCACCGAAGTACCTGATCGAGGCGAAGGGGTTCACGCTGGTGCAGGCTGGGGTCTCGCTCTCGGCGTTTGAGGTGGCCGGCATTTTCGGAGCCTACGGATCGGGCTGGCTCTCGGACACTGTCTTCAAGGGGAGGCGCGGGCCCGTGTCGGCGGGATTCATGCTTTTTCTCATCGCGTTCACATTCGCCCTGTTTGCCGTGCCGAACGGCCACGTGCTTACCATGACGGCGCTCTTCGTCGCGCTGGGGTTCTTTGTCTATGGACCCCAGATGCTGGTTGCGGTTGCGGCCGCGGATTTTGCCACCAAGGTGGCCTCCGCGAGCGCGGTTGGGCTCACCGGCCTATTTGGCTACCTTGGAGCCGCGTTCTGCGGCCTGGCGACTGGAATTTTGGTGGACCGATACGGGTGGAACGGGGCGCTTTGGCTCTACGCGGCATCGGCTGTCATCGGGTGCGCGCTCCTGGCGTTAACCTGGACGCGGGCATCGCCGCTGTTGAATCGCGATCCGGACTGAGCGAGACTGAATGCCGATGAACGACCGCCGGGAGTTCCTCAAGACCATCACCGCTGCGGCCGCGCTGGGCGCAGTCAATGTCTCTGCGGCTGATTCGCCCAAGGAGGAGCATTCCGCGCCCCGGAGCGGGCGCGACGACCGCGAGTATTGGGTCTCGACGATGGTGAGGCTCGCGGGGCCCGTGCTTGGCCACCTTGCAAGGCGCCAATTGAGGATGGCCATGCCCGTCGAGGGACCGGGCGGCGCCGCGAGCCGTGGCAGATTCTCACACCTTGAGGCTTTCGGGCGCCTTCTCGCCGGCGTGTCGCCCTGGCTCGGGGCCGCCCGGCTCGAAGGCGAGGAGGCCAGGCTGCAGGGAGGGTTTGCGGACCTCGCGCGCCGCTCGCTCGAGTCAGCCGTCGACCCGGCCTCGCCGGACTTCATGAATTTCAAGGATGGCGGCCAGCCCCTGGTGGACACGGCCTTCATGGCCCAGGCCCTCCTTCGGGCGCCAGCCGTGCTCTGGGACCCGCTTGGGGCGCGGGCACGGGCCCACGTCCTCGACGCGCTCAAGTCCTCGCGCGCGATACCCGTGCCCACCGGCAACAACTGGGTGATGTTCTCGGCCATGATTGAGGCGGCGCTGCTGAAGCTGGGAGAGCCCACGGTCGAGGACCGCCTGGAGAACTGCCTGCGCTCGATGCTCGGCTGGTACATGGGCGACGGCGCCTACGGTGACGGCGAATGGTTCCATTTCGACTACTACAACAGCTTCGTGATCCAGCCGATGCTGCTGGACGTGCTTGGGGTGCTCCGGCAGGTGGACAGAAGGTTTGGGGCTGCCCGCGGCGTCGTGCTGCGGCGGGCGCGGCGCTTTGCGGAGATCGAGGAACGGCTCATCGCTCCGGACGGCACCTTTCCATCCATTGGGCGCTCCGCGGCCTATCGGTTCGGCGCGTTCCAGCTCCTCGCACAGGTTTCCCTGATGCGGGAGCTCCCCGAGCGAATCCAGCCCGCGCAGGTTCGATGCGCGATGACCGCCGTCATCCGCAGGATGATCGGGGCGCCGGGAACCTTTGATGGGGATGGGTGGCTGCAAATCGGCTTCTGCGGGCACCAGCCCGCGCTTGGCGAGCCCTACATCTCCACGGGGAGCCTCTATCTGTGCAGCGCGGGCCTGCTGCCGCTCGGCCTTCCACCGGACGACCCGTTCTGGGCGGATCCGCCCGCGCGCTGGACGTCGCAGCGCCTTTGGTCGGGCGAGCCGCTGCCGGTGGATTCCGCGATTCCGGACGTAAGGGCAGTCGAGATCCCGAGCCTGAGGCGGGGCGCAATCTGAGCTCCGTGAAGCCCGCCGGAGTGAATTCCAAATCGCCGTCGCTTACGAACGTCTGCGCGTTCCTTGCGGGACTGCTCCTCGTGGCCGCCCGTTCGAATGCCGGCGACCTTCCTCGCCGCGTGATTGCCCTGGACGGCGTCTGGACGATTGCCGAGGGCACCGGGGACAAGGTCCCGGCCGACTTCGGCCGATCGGCGCCCGTTCCGGGCCTCGTGACGCTTGCGAAGCCCGCGTTCGTGGAGCCGGGACTGGAGGCTGCGGACGCCAAAGGGGACTCGCGCAAGGACCCCCGGCGCGACGCCTTCTGGTATCGCCGCACGTTTCGCAACGACGGCCCCTTGTCCGCGGTCGCAACCCTGAAGATTGGCAAGGCCATGTTCGGGACGCGGGTCATCCTGAACGGGAAGGCCGTCGGCGATCATCTGCCGAGCTTCACTCCGGGCTATTTCGATGTCCGGGATGCCCTGAAGACAGGCTTGAACGAGATTCTGATACGGGTCGGCGCCGACCGCGACGCGCTGCCTCCGGGGGTTCCGGATGGGTTCGACTTCGAGAAGACCCGCTATATCCCCGGCATCTTCGATTCGGTGGAACTGATCCTCTCGGGCACGCCGAACATCGTGAGTCTGCAGGTGGCCCCGGACATTGGAAGCAGTTCCGCGCGCGTCGAGGCGCGGATCCGCAATGCAGGGGGCGACGCCGTCGCCGTGCTTCGATTCACGGTGAGGGAGGCGAAGTCGGGGAAGGTCGTCGGCGCAGCGGCGAGCGACCCGACGCCTCTTCCCTCCGGTGCCGAGGGCAAGGTGGACGTGGCGATACCCATCGCCGGATGCCACCTGTGGTCGCCGGAGGACCCATTCCTCTACCAGATCGAGGCGGACAGCGGCGCCGACCGGTTGGACACGCGATTTGGCATGAGGAGCTTCCGGTTCGACCCGGCGACCAGGACGGCGGTCCTGAACGGCAGGCCGTACTTCATGCGCGGAAGCAACGTCACGCTTTACCGGTTCTTCGAGGACGGGGCGAGCGGGGACCTGCCCTGGAATCCCGGATGGGTGCGCCTGTTCCACAGGCGCGTGAAGGAGATGCACTGGAATTGCCTGCGCTACTGCATCGGATTCCCGCCCGAGGCATGGTACCGGGTCGCCGACGAGGAGGGCATCCTGATCCAGGATGAGTTCCCGATCTGGTATGGGGGCACGAACTGGTCGAAGCTGCCGAAGGCGCTCAAGAGCGACGAACTGGCGGCCGAGTACGCGGAATGGATGTGCGAGCGCTGGAACCACCCCTGCGTCGTCATCTGGGACGCAAGCAACGAGACGGCCTCGACCGAGACCGCCGTCGCCGTGCGGGACGTGCGCGGCCTGGATCTCTCGCACCGGCCCTGGGACAACAGCTATGCGACGCCGCGCGTGCCGGGCGATGTCTTCGAGTCCCATCCCTACCATTTCAGCAACCCCAAGTACCGGCTGTCGGACCTCGCCAGGGAGACACCCGTTCCCCAGGGCAACGAGCTCCCCAATCCGGGCGACTCCCCCGTCGTCATCAACGAGTACGGATGGCTATGGCTCAACCGGGACGGAACCCCCACGACGCTCACCAGGGAGCTTTACAAGAACCTGCTTGGACTGAATTCGACGGCGAGCGAGCGCCGCCATCTCTATGCCCGGTACCTCGCTGCAGAGACGGAATTCTGGCGAAGCCACAGGCAGGCGGCCGCCGTGATGCACTTCACGTCGCTCGGCTACTCGCGCCCGGACGGGCAGACCAGCGACCATTGGCTCGATGTCGCCAAGCTCACGTGGGAGCCTGAATTCCTGGAGTACGTGCGGGACGCGTTTGCGCCCGTGGGCCTGATGATCGATGCGTGGGCGGAAGGTTATGGAGCCGGAAGCACCCATGAGTTTGCGGTCGTCGTCATCAACGACCTCTACGACGACTGGAGGGGCGTCGTTCGGGTGCGGCTTCTAAGAAAGGGAGTGCCTGTAGATGAGAAGGAGATCAACGCCGCGGTTCCCGCCCTGGGGAGGGTTGAGCTCGAGGCCGTTCTGCGGATGCCGGTGGAACCCGGGCCGTGCCAGGTGGAGGCGGTGCTCGTAGGGACGCCGGCCGGCGACGTGCGCAGCCTTCGGGATTTCACGATTCTGACCCGCTGACATCCCCCGTCCCTCGCTCCAACGGGGCGGGCGGCTTCCTCTGCCGGGCGCAGGCCAACAAAACCCAAGACCCCCTCTTTCGCTGCGGATGCCGGAAGACCAAGCCGAGGGGGAGGTGCCGGACAGCCGGCCTCTCCCCGCCTGCGGATTCTAATCAGAACCTGAACGTCGTCCCGACTGCGAACTCGTTGCCGGAAATCTCGGAGGTCAGGCTCGTCCCCGGCACGGCCCCGTAGGGCGTGTACCAGGAGCTCGACTGCGTGTGGGAAAGGCCCCGCGTGAACGACAGGTCCAGCGTCACGCCGGGTGACATGATTATCGAGGTTCCGATGGAGATGTGCTGCGCCAGGTGGAGCGGGGAGCCGACGTTGTAGAAGGTCATGTTGTCGGGGATGGGATCCGAGCAGTAGTTGTAGCCGACCCTCACGATGATGTTGGAGGTCAGTTTGTGCTGAATGCCGACCTCAAGCGTGTAGGAGTCGTTCCAACCCAGGCCGGCGATCGAGCCGTCGGCGCGGAAGCCGCTGTTGTCGAAGCCATTTGTCGAGCCGTAGGCGATGTAGCCGACGTCCGCGAGGAGGTGGGTGGATTCGGCAATGGCGTAGTTGATCCCGATCTGGGCGGTGAGCGGACGGTCCATCCGGAATGTGACCGTGCGCGAGCCGCCGGTCGGAACGGAGACGTCCCAGGAATAGGTGTGAAACCACGTGGGCGAGGAGAGCGAAATGCCCACCGAGAGATCCTTGTCGGCCTGCCAGCGAAGGCCGCCCTGGGCGCCCATGCCCAGCTGCATGTCCTGCTGCTGGACCGTGGCGTAGGCCGGGTGGCCGTTCGTGCCGAGGGCCGGCGGGGCGAACGCCGCGGGCGTGAACAGGTTCCTGCCGATCGAGGGAGCGAGCGCGAAGCCCCACGACCAGCCGCCCGGGCTGGTGCCGGCTAGCCCCAAGGGAAAGCGGACCACGTAAAGGCTCGAGCGGACGTCGCCGAAGCCCCCGAACTGGCCGCCGTAGGGATTCCCAGCGGCACCGGCCTGCGAGAAGAAGATCGGATTGGTCGCGGAGGTTGCCGCATGGAAGCTCAGGCCGGCCTCGCTGACTGCGCCCGCGAACCACGCCGTGTCCGGAGTCGAGCCCTTCCAGCTCGCCATGAGGGACAGGTAGGGCACGCCGTTGATCGTCGAGTTCGACGTTCCATTAAGGCCGAGCCCGGCCACGGAGCTGTCGATCCGCACGCTGGGAATGATGTCTCCGAAGACGATCGAGGCCGTGCGATCCGCGAACATGACGGCCGTTGCGGGGTTCTTGTAAATGCTGCCGATCAGATCCTGGTCATTGCCGGCGGTGGCGGCGCCGCCAAGCGAGGAATTCACGGCGCCAAAGCCCTGGACGAAATAGCCGTCCGTCGCCAGCGCGGGAGGGGTGAGAACGGCACAGGCTGCGGCTAGGAAAGCGGCCTGGAGGAGGTGTTTTTGGGGGATCTTCACGGGGTTATTGGGGTTTGGATGGCGGACGAAAGCGGGTCGGTCCCTCTGCCGCGGCGGCATCAGGAAAAAGGACTCTGCCATCTGGATGGGCAAAGTCCTCTTAATATCCAGCTGTGAGGATGGGGACGTGATTCCCATTTTTCGAGCCAATTACATGGGCGTTCACATCCGAAAACTAATACTATGAAGTATTTACACTAATTGGGCCCCAAGGGCCGGACCCCGGTGGCCATCCGGGGCGGGCTTGAGCAGACCCATTGCATGGCCCAGGCTTCGGGCATGGACCAGGCAAGTTCCAGAGACCCCCTTCACGGAATCACCCTGGAGCGGCTGCTCACCGAACTCGTGGCGCAATTTGGCTGGGAGGAGTTGGGCCGCCGCGTGCCGATCCGGTGTTTCCTCTTCGACCCGAGCATCAAGTCCAGCCTGACGTTCCTGCGAAGGACTCCGTGGGCGCGGTCCAAGGTAGAGGAGATGTACCGGGCGCTCAGGCCAAGGGCCTGAAAGAAACCCCCGAACCGTTCGCGCCGGCGGCTGTCAAGGCAGCCACCGTTGAGCGCGCTGACCGAAGTCCTCCACCGATTTGACCCGCCCTGGATCGAGGTCGGACGGGTTTATCGGCGCATCTGCTTCCTGAGGTCGGAGGGGATGGCCGGCGAGGCGCAGTCGGTCCAGGAGACGGAGTTCGCCGAGGCGGCCGCAAGGGCCCGGAAGCTCTTTGCATCGGAATCCGAGGCGGAGTCGCTCCTCAGGGAGATGATGGCCGAGGAGGAGGGCCGGGTGGCCGAGGCGATCGTCTTTGCCGAGGTGCTTGTGCCCATGCTGGCCCGGCGTCTTGCGGTCCAACCGCCGGCGCCGCATTTGCGCGCCGCGCCGCCGGCTCCCAGGACCGGACCCGCGGAGGCGCGCGGGATAGCTGATTTCATCGACGAGATGCTGGCGCAGGATCGCCTGGGCTCCCACTGATCCGCCCGCCTGCTGCAACCCATTCCCCTCCACCATTCATGACAACTGCAACCATCGAGAAGCCACCCGCGGCGCCCGCCCAGCCGCTCGCCCCGCTGTCAGCACCCCCGGCCCGAACGGGTTCGGCCAAGTCCAGCGTCCTCCTCCTGGGGCTCGACTTGGGAACCAACAAATCCTGCGTCCTCGCGGGGCCGCCAGGCTCAACCGACATCACCGTGAGCAAGGTGCTCCCTTCCGTCGTCGGCTACGTCAGGGACGGCATCGTCGACGGCATCATCACGGGCAACGCGAGGATCCTCTACGGGGAGGACGCCCTTCGCCAGATGCTGCATGTCGAGCTCGTGGCGCCGCTCGCTGAGGGGGTCATCTCGCGCCCGGAGGCGGCGCGCGACTTCATGCTTCACATCCGGCAGCTGGCCGACCCGTCCGGGCGCGCCGAGATCCGCACCGTGGTGGGCGTGCCCGCGAACGCCGGGGAGCCTGCGCGCGAGGCGATCCGGCGCACGGCCCAGGGCGTCTTCGCCCGCATCCTGCTCATTCCCGAACCGTTCCTTGCCGCGCTCGGCTTCCGCGACGACTCCCGGGTCAGGCAGTCCGGCTACGTCGATCCCGTCGTCAACTCGCTCTTTATCGACATCGGCGGCGGCACAAGCGACCTGTGCCTGGTGCAGGGCTATTTCCCGACCCGGGACGACCAGATCAGCATCCCGTTCGCGGGCGACGCGATCGACGAGCTGCTCTACAACGAGCTCGGCCGGACCTATCCCAACAACGGCCTGTCGCGAATCACCGTCCGCGAGATCAAGGAGGCGCACGCCTATGTGGGTCCGAGCCGCAAGCCGCTTGACATCAAGGTGGTGATCGGCGGCAAGAGCCGCACGCTTGAGCTCGGGGACGCGATAGGGAGCGCCTGCAACACGCTGATCGACAGGATCTATCCGGCGCTCACGGCGCTCATCGCATCTGCCTCGTCCGACTCCGTCGTGACGCTGCTTCAGAACATCATCGTGACGGGCGGCGGGTCGCAGATTCGCGGTATCGACACGGTTCTCCAGAAGCGCCTGGCGGACGACGGCTACGAGTCCCCCAAGGTGCGCCTCGCCGGGCAGGACTTCCAGAGGTACGTGGCGATCGGGGCCCTCAAGGCGGCGCGCGCCGCGCGGGAGAACCAGTGGCAGGTGCTGCTCGAGTAGGGGGGCGGCGTCCTCCCGTCAGGCGTCGACCCTGATCGGCAGCACCACGAAGGGCATGCTCGACAGGAAGAACTGGCGCTGGAGCGTGAAGACCGTGTGGTTGTGCAGCCAGCGGGTCAGGTTCGTCTCGTAGGTGAAGAGCAGCTGGCCGGCGAAGAAGACCTGGTTCGGGAATTCGGCGGCCGCCTGGCGCGCGAGCTTCATCAGCTCGCTGGTGACGTCGTAGCCGATCGCCGTGTAGGCTTTCGACCCGTAGCCGCGGGCCTGCGCAAACTGGACATAGCGCTGCGCCTCGGCCTCCGTGTGCGCGCGCAAGGCGTCGATGTCCGCCGCTCCCTTGAAGTTGCCGGCGTCCACGGAACCCACCTGCACGAAGAGGAAGTTGCGGAAGGTGTTCCCGAACATGCGCGGCACGTTGAGGATCGTGTGAAGCCCAAGCCCGTTGAATCCGTTGACGAGGATCACCGCCGTGCGGGCCTTCGGGTCGGCCACCGGGGGAACCGCAGGCGCAGCCCTAGACTCCATCTCCGCGGCCTCGACAATGCTGTCGAGCCGGTTGAGCTGCGTCCGCACCCCGTTGTAGTGGCGCTTGATCGCGAACGCGGCGAAGACCAGGACCCCGGTCACCAGGAGGGTCGCCCAGCCCCCCTCGTTGAACTTGACGAGCGTCAGCGAGATCAGGATCGAGGTCGTCAGCACAAGCCCGAAGCCGTTGATCGCCAGCCTGTGCTTCCAGCCGACCGCCGTCGCGCGCTCCTGCCACCAGTGGCGGACCATTCCGGCCTGGGAGAGCGAGAAGGTGATGAAGACGTTGATCGAGTAGAAGATCACCAGGAGGTCCACGGAGCCCCTCGTCGCCCACATCATGATCAGCGCCGAGAGGCCCATGAGCAGCACACCGTTGCGGGTCACGAGGCGTTCGCTCAGGTTGGCGAACTGCGAGGGAAACCACCGGTCGAGGGCCATGTTCGCGAGGACCCTGGGGCCGTCGAGGAACCCGGTCTGCGCCGCGACGATCAGGAGGGCCGCCTCGGAGAACAGGGTGACGATGACGAAGCCGCTGCCCGCCGTGTGGCCCCATCCCGCCGTCATCTTCTCAAAGAGCACGGCATTGAGCGTCTTGTCCGGGTTGATCTGGACGTCGTAGAGCTGGTAGGCGACGAGGAGCCCGGCGACCGTCACGGCGAGGGAGACCCCCATGTAAACCATGGTGCGCCGACCCGTGCGGACCCGGGGCTCGCGCAGGATCGGCAGCCCGTTGCTCACGGCCTCGATGCCCGTGTACGTGCCGGCGCCCATGCTGTAGCTCT
>CAZHPC010000015.1:0-43467 GCA_964534685.1 uncultured Opitutaceae bacterium | reverse complement strand
GATTATCGGACCATCAATTGCGTCATTTCCAAGGCAGGTTAGGTGTCATCTGCCAGAAGTCCATTCATCGGCGAAGCTAGGCGGCACACTTGACGATTAATTCCGTAGCTCATCTTTTCATCGCCTCCTTCTTGAGCGCTTCTGTCACCTTCGCCACGTCCGTGCCTGCACCAGCTCCCTCATAAAAGGAGAGATCCTCGTCGATTCCGACTAACCGGAGGCATTGACCTCCTGGAGCCTGGAAGTAAAGGTGAGGATCGGGTAACTCAAGTTTCCTGACGAGACCGGATTCGAGGATTTTTCGGCTCATTTCCTCCACGTCGTCGGATTTGATTTCCAGCCAGACCGATCTCGCAGTTCGCAAGAACTCGCTCTCATCGGGGACATCCCCATAGAGAAACACGATATAGAAGGTCTCTCCCAGACAAAGGAAATCCCTATCGCTTTCCTCCTTGGTGCCTTTGCCACCGAGTACATCGCAATAAAACTTACAAATGTCGTTCCGACATTCCCGCGGAACCATGACCGACGAATGATTTCCGGAAATTACCTTTGTCATGATCGCCTCTGTCTTGATGGCTTCACTAGCGTCTTAGTTAGATTTCGTTACGTTGTTGAAACTGCGGAGCTATTCTTCTTCGCAGAGGCATCGGTAAACTGCCTAGGGAACATATCTAAGAAGTAGTTCCAACCTTTCTCGTGCGATCGTCCACCGTCCGTATCTGGAAGGCCGGAATGCACGAGGGTCATCAGTGTGTCCTCCCCCTTTCTCTTGAAGGCCACCGTTACCGTAGACTCCAGCCCTGAAGTATTCGGTGACATCCAGGTATGCCGAATTCGAGCCGGTCGCTTTACCTCCGTAAATCTCCCATAGTGAGGAGTCCCGTGGATGGACCAGTAGAAAAGCCCGTCTACCTGTGGATTCATGATCAACTTGTCCGCCATATTCCAAGGGTTGCCCGGTCTCTTTGGATTCAGCCAGCCGTCGAACACCTCGCCTAGAGGCGCGGGGATTGTTCGTTCGACCTTAACTTCAATCGTCTTCTTTGATTTATTCATCTCTTCTTTCTTTGTTTTTTGTGGATATTTCTCTGCCCCTGAAAAACTGCTCAAACTGGTCGAGGCGTTCGTTCCAGAACCGATCGTACTCATGCACCCAGCCCGCTGCCTGTCGCAGGGGCTCCCCTCGAAAAGAAATGATGACTTCACGCCCCTGTTTCCTTCGTTCAATGAGTCTGGCTCGCTCAAGCAACTTGAGATGTTTAGTCACTGCATTCAGAGCGGTGTCAAACGACTTGGCGACGTCCAGGAATCGGGCAGGTCCGTTCGCCAGCTGCCCGATTATCGCCCGCCGGGTCGGGTGAGAAAGAGCGTTGAACACATCGGTCAATTGATCCATCCCTACATTACACCATAAGGTGTAATATTGTGCAAGCAATTTTTCGCTTCGTGTTTTGAAGTGCAAAGCCGGCTATGCCGTATTCCAACAAGAACTCGCCGGTCAATCCGAGAGGCGGACCAATGTCCGGTTGCGGCGGCATCCGCAAGGTGCGCAAGGCCGCCCGTGGCAACGACAGGAGTAGCGGCATAAGGGTCATCTACCTCTATCTCAAGAACCGCGAAGTGTTCTGCCTCCTCCATGTTCTCACAAAGGGTGATGCCGAGACCTTTCCGCCCCCTGTCTAACACATGGGGTTCCTCTCAATTTCGGCGTTCAATAGTAGCCGTGAAGGCTATGCCTCAGCCTTTTAGGGTACTATGAGTTCTTTGCAGGCGTTTTCGCGGTCCCGGTGGACGTGGGCGACCCCATGTATTAGCTATTCGCCGTCCGCTACACTGGCGACCTGACCAGGCGCTATGCAAAACATCCCGCACTGTTGGCGTTCGTGATCGACAACGAACCGCGTCACGGGCCGATCTTGTACTCGGCAGCTGTGAAGACGCGCTTCATCGCGTGGCTGCGGGAGAAGCACGGCATGATGGTAGTTGCGTGCCCCCCCTTCCGGCTGCCAGGCGCGACGAATCTTGGCGTGCCCGACGACGACCGCACTGCGGTCATGCCAAGGCAAGGATGGTTCTCAAATCAGAATCGAATTGCCTCCGCCAGCGCAACTGAGCGCAATGGGGACATATGCCCCGGCGACGCGTAATCCTTAAGGACATTGCCCACAAGGCGGGCGTGCACGTCACCACGGTTTCGCTTGCGCTCCGCAACCACCCGAGGCTGCCGGAAATCACGCGCAAGAGAATCCGGGCGCTTGCGAGCAAGATGGGGTACCAGCCCGACCCGCTTCTGCGCTCGCTCGTGGCCTACCGGGGCAACGTGATGGAGCGCAAGAACACGCCCACACTGGCCTACGTGACGAACTGGGACACGCGCTGGGGTTGGAAGAAGGTCGTGGCGCATCTCGGGTTCTTCGCCGGCGCCCAGGCCAAAGCGGGCGAGCTTGGGTATAAGCTTGAGCATTTTTGGCTGCACGAACCCGGCCTGACCCAGGGGAGGCTTAGTCGCATGCTATATGCCCGCGGGATCAACGGACTCATTATCGCCTCCCATAGCCGGCAGATGGGGGACAACCTCGAGTTCGACTGGGACCGGTTCAGTGCGGTGAAGATCGATTACTTCCCGCACCGGCCGATGTTGCACAACGTCACGAACAACCAGAGCAGCGTCATTCGCCTGGCTATGCGCAAGGTGATCGAGGCAGGCTACCGCCGGATAGGGTTTGTGATGCACCGCGGCTGGAACCATGCGGTAGACCACAATTGGACGGCAGGCTTCCTCTGTGAGCAGGAGCATCTGACGCGTTCCGACTGGATACCGACCCACATTTTCCCGGAGCCGTTTCCCGTCGAGCGCTGGTTCAACGAGACCGACGCGTCGGTGCGGGTGGATGTCGGGCCGTTCGCACGTTGGCTGGAGAAATACCGGCCCGAGGTGTTGATCTCGAAGGCCGCATACGTGCTTCCGGCGCTGGAGCACCTGGGGGTCCAGATACCGCGGGACCTTGCGTTCGTGAACCTGTTCCTCGACGAGAACAACGCCGGACAGGCAGGCGTGCGCCAGAACCACACCACGGTGGGCTCGCTGGCGGTCGAGATCCTCGCCGGCCAGCTGCACCACCAAAAATTCGGTGTGCCGCAGATCCCGACCACGACTTTCGTCGAGGGCACGTGGTTCGACGGCGACTCGTGCCCGATGCCTTTTGTAAGCTCAAGTCAGCTACGGTCCACGGCTAGCCGTCGTCCGAAACGGAGACCGGCGCCGGCCGCACCGCGATATCCAAGATCACCTTGATCCCGGCGTCGTTCATTGTGTCCATTACCTCGTCAAACCAAGCGAATGCAAATTCCTCGTCAGCGGGCTCGTAGCTGTCCCACGCCAGGTGCCCCATTCGTACGACGCCGAAGCCCGCGGCTTTCATAAGCGCTATGTCATGCTTCCAGGATTCCGGGTTCGAGTCATGGGGATGATAATTTGTGCCAACGTAAAGCTCCTGAGCCGACACCGTAGAGACGAGCGTGAGGACCACGGCCGGAATCGCCGCACGAAGCTAGGAGTAAACCCGCATGGTGAAGGAGGAGAAATTGAGGGGAATGGGTAATAAGGCGTGACTGAGAATCGAAATCGTCAAACGACTGGTTCATTCAGGCTACCAGTATAGGAGCAGCTATCGCAGCGGACTCAGCAATATGAGCCACACATCGTTCTCGCGCGTTTCAAATCCGCGAGAGAAGCACGAGTCGAGTCCAACCTGTACGTTCTCCTGGATGCATGGCTCCCCAGAGGACGCTTTTCGCAAGGCGTCGACCTGCGATCGCGTCAACTGTGACGGCGAACCCAAATCGCGCCAAGCGGCCTGCACGTCATTCGCCCGATAGCCGACTCTGTAGGCCAGCAAACGATAAGCGCCCGTAGCCAAATGGGAGAGTCGCAACTCGACCGAACGATTCCCTCCAGCAGGATGATCGGCTCTGTAGTACTCTTGGTCGATGATGGACGGACCTGGATGGGTGATTGTGAAATCCCAAAAGAGAGCCTGAATCCCGCCGGTGTCATCCCTGCAGACAAAGGCGGCAGAATCGTCGCATTTTAGCTCTACCCCGCCCAGGCGGTTGAGAAACTGGTAGGCAAAGAAGGAAGGCTTCTGCAAGTCCTGGTAATTGAGCAGCCCAAAGCCACCATGGAACGGCGTCGTCCGCGGGCCTGCCTCTTCGAAGATATCGGTAAATGTCCAATAGGACATAGACGTGGCGGACGCCCCAATATTGCGAATTTTGTCCAGAATGAAGGCGGCGCTATGATAGCTGTCATGAATGGGATCGGAAGGCGTGTAAGAGGAACTCCACTCCGTATAGTGAAGCTCCGACCCGGCAAAAATAGAGTGGTCCATTCGGGCACGCACACGCTTAACTTCTCCGGTTATAGCGTCGCGGTCGCTAGAAAACACAGTGCCCGCGTTGCCGCTCTCATCGAGATAACCGCTCACCGTCGCATAGCTATGTGTGCTGACAAAATCCAGTGGCAGTCCCTTTTCGGTGCAGTAGGCGAGCGTCTCGTCGATCCACCCGCTTCCCGCCGTGGCTGGGCCGCCTACCCGATAGGCAGCGTCAACCGACTTTAACGCCCGCGCCGTGGACTCGTAGAGCTTGTAGTACTCCGCGCGGGCAATAGGAGCGAACTCGTCATAGCTTTTGCCACGCGTCGTGCCCATCCAAAAGCCGGTCAGGTTTGGCTCGTTCCAAACCTCAAAATACCAGGTGCGGATTTCCCGGGCCCCATACCGTTCGGTAATGTGCCTTGCGAACGCATTGATGAAAGCTTGCCATTTCGCGTAGTCCTTTGGCGGTGTAACATTGGCCCTGTACCAGAAGATCGTCTGCTGGCCGCTCGCGAGTGCGCTGGGCATGAAACCCAACTCCACGAAGGGCTTCATGCCGATGCTATGAAGGAAATCGAAGAGCTCGTCCACATACTGCCAATTGTAGACGGAATGACCTTGTTTGTCCTCCTGGTACACGCCCATGTCATCGCAAAACAGTCCGTGGAAGCGGATGTAGCGGAAGCCGCAATCGACGCGAACGTGACGAAGTTGACGCTGCCAATCAGCCCGTAGTCCTTCATTCGCGCGACCCGCACCGATACAAAAGTTGTACATCCGGCTCGTCGGTCCGCGGGAATTAGAAAAGTCGGCATCGATGATCCGTGGCCCGGGGGCGGGCTGGCAAAGAAGGCTAACGGGCGCCAGCAGCACAAAAAGGGAATACTTCAGCATAGGAGGAGGGTACGTGTAAATTAGGAGGGCAGCGATGGATACATGGCTGGAATGAAATGCGCACCGAGAATTGGTTCCCGAAGGTAAGGTGATCTTTTCTGGACTAGACGAAGTAGGCAGCCAATCGCAAACGATTGCCTAGCGTATGCGGCACAACATTGACGCATGCAAGGCCGCGGCAGTTAAGGCTGCTCCGTTGAAATGGCTAACACCGAGCAAAGATCGCATCGCACAATCGGGAATTTGTCGGACGATTAACGGGATGAGCCAACAGAGATGAAAAATGCCTGTAATTCACCCAAATTACTGTCGGTGTAGTTCGGTATAGAGGGGAGACCAATCAATGATACGTTCCTCGATCCATATCCTAACGTTTTCTATTCTCGTCGTCGTATCCGCGGCACAATCAACGGAGCGTCCGGAACAAGCCTCGCCTGAACGCGCCCGAAGCAATTTCGGACGCCCTATCGTGCTTGCGCCGGATGATGTCCGCGTCTTTCCCGAAGCGCCCTACGGTTTCAAAGCCCCGCGGCCCGGCGTCCCGCAGGGCAAGCTCGAGGCGTTCGAATACGACTCGGGTGTCACCAGTACCCGCCGCAAGGCCAATGTCTACCTCCCGCCCGGATACTCGCTCGGCCAGAAGTATCCCGTTCTCTACCTGCTGCACGGCATCGGCGGCGACGAGAACGAGTGGTTACAGGATGCCTCACCCAACATCATCCTAGACAACCTTATCGCCGACGGGAAGGCCGTGCCGATGATTGTCGTAATGCCCAACGGCCGCGCGCTCCCGGACGATCGTCCGGCGAAGAACGTGTTCACGGCGGAACAGGTCGCCGGATTCGCTAAATTTGAGTCCGACCTGCTTAATTACCTTATCCCCGCAATCCAGGCCAGGTATTCGACCTTCTCGGATCGCGAGCACCGAGCGCTTGCCGGCCTATCAATGGGTGGCGGCCAGACCCTCAATTTCGGTCTCGCCCACCTCGAAACCTTCGAATGGCTTGGCGCTTTTTCGTCCGCCCCCAACACTAAGCCACCAGCCGAACTCGTGCCCAATCCCGAACCGGTGCGGGAAAAGCTAAAACTCCTCTACCTTTCTTGCGGCAACAGGGACGGCCTAATCAGTATTTCTCAGGGAGTACACCGCTACCTTAAGGAGCACGATGTGCCACACATTTGGAACGTCGACGACCATGGCCATGACGGCGAGACGTGGGGCAGCAACCTCTATCACTTTGCCCAACGGATCTTCCGGTAAGAATGAAAGTAGGAATAGCGCGGATGTCCGCCTATGTCTTCGACGTACTCATTTCGTTGATGGACATCTTAAGTGCTTATTAAAAAATAAGATCGGTCGAGGCCGAGGTTCGAATCCCCGTGTGAGCGCCAGCTCAGAAATACCCGCAGCCTAACGATTTGCGGAATTCTCATTTCCTAGTTAGCGACACAATTAGCAAGGGGCCACGCCGTAGGCGAGCACCACCAGGGGAATCTAACAGCTTCTTCTTGAGGTGAAAGGACGCCCCTTCAATGGGATGCCGACCCATTTGCGAGAAGGTAAACGGCAAACGACGCGAGCCAGTGTTCACCCGCGTAGTCGCCGCTTGAGACTCGCGCGAGTCCTGCACGCGCATGACGTTTCGCCGCCGCGCGGACCCTGTCGTTCGAAGACATGAACGAAGCAATCGTGCGAAGCGCCCAAGCTCGGCTTAGGCAAAGGCCGTCAAGGTGCACCTGCTTAGGATCACAGCGGTCACGGATCCGCGGCGCCCTCATGTGGGCGAAGGGTTCGCCACGAGCCAAGCCCGGTAAGAATCGAGTCAGCCAGCGCCGAAATTCCGAGGCGGGAAGGATTCGGGACATTAGGTCGGCCTCCGATAGCGACGGCGACAGAAAATCCTCGCCACATGGTTCCCATGCAATCGGGGCACCGGCGTCCGCTCTGTAGAAGTCGCGGCTTCTCTTGACAATGACGGCCTCCAACCTCGGATGGCCCGCCTCCCGTGCGTAGTCCAGCGCCAGCGTTAGGGCGAAGGCCGTATTGGAATGCACACCGGTCCGGACCGGGTACGGCAGCCGCGGAAGATAGTCGCAAAAGCTTTCCGCAATGAACTTTTCGAGAGGACGGATCGCCCGTGACCAGCGGCGAACGCATGGATCGCGTCCCGCGCGCAATTCGGCCGCGAGAGCAAGCAGCCATCCCCAGCCATACGGGCGTTCGAATGCTCCCCTTCCCGGGGCTTGGAAATAAGCTAGCTCCACGGCAATGTGGTCCTTGGTCAGGCTTTCATCAAGGACCGCGCGGATGTGTGCGGCGGAAGGGAGCGTCGGGAAGAGTCTGAGGAGGCGCGCCAGCGTCCAATGGCCGTGTACGGCGGAATGCCAGTCAAAACAACCAAAGAACGCCGGGTGCAGCTCGCGCGGCGAACGCACGTCCGCAGGGTGCCGCGCCAGGTGCTGATAGGAGTGGGGCCATTCGCGCCTGATTCCGGCCAATGCTATGCCGGCAAATTTCGAGGCGAGAGATTGTGTTAGCAAACGAGGCAAGCGGTCAGAAACGGTAGACACAAAACTCCATGAGGAGCAGATTAAACGCGAATAGCGCCAAACCGATCGGCACCTGCGCCCTGATGACCGCATTCTTGTCCTCAAGCTCAAGAAGCATGACCGGAACGAGGTTGAAGTTGGCGGCCATAGGCGTCAGCAGCGTTCCGCAATAACCGGACAGCATTCCAATGGCCGCCATGATCGCAGGGTTGCCGCCGTGCGCGTGGACGATAAGCGGTACGCCAATACCTCCGGTGACGACTGCAAACGCGGCAAAGGCATTGCCCAGGCAGATTGTAAAAAGCATCATCCCAAGGCAATAGGCCGCCACTGCGACAAACGAATACTGCGTCGGCAGCGCTCGCTCCACCAGACCAGCCACGACGTCGCCCACGCCTGCGCGGGCGAAAAGGCCGCCCAGCGCGGCCAATGCCTGCGGCAGAATGAGCGCCCAACCCACTGCCTGAAGGAGCCGACTGCCCTCGGCCACCGCCGCAAGCGCCGGCGCTCGCGTCAGCCGAAACCCGGCCGCAAGAGCCAGCACGGCGCCGAAACACACCGATGTGACCGCCAGATTGGTCGGATCGACGAGCGAGACGCCATGCCAGCGGATACGGCCGAAAAAGAGGCTGCCGATGACCGCCGTAGCGGGCACCAGAAGCGCGGGCCAGAACAGCCTGTCCCCAAGGCGCTCTGCCGATGCCAGCCTTTCCTCGCGTTCCGTTGAGCGTTCACGGGACACCCGCACCCCACCGCTCGCAGCCAGGATCGTTATCGCAAGGACTAGATATCCCACGGCTGCTGGCGGCATCGACCCGCCGAAAGCAAAACTGACTCCCAAAAGACCCCAGAACAGGGCCGTGCTCCACCGTTGCGTGTGTCCTTTGTCCAAAACGACGCGCAGGGCTGTCGCCAGCATGAAACCGCCGGCCAGGACGTAGAACGAATTGAGACCGATTAGGCTCATGCGTTCTCCGGTTTTGCCGTCCCGGCCGCACTGGCGGCGTCCCGTGTCAAATGTCGATCCAGGGCATGGGTCCGCCAAGCCATCAAGGCGAAGGCCCCTATGGCCGTGGGGATACCCCAGAGAGCCATTGACCAAGTACTGACCGCGATCTTTAAGCCATCGAAGAAGCTCTTCATGAGCAGGATTGAGCTCACCGCGACGAAGATGTCCTCGCCGAAGAAGTTTCCGACGTTTTCCGCCGCTGCCGCATTCGCACGAATCCGCTCCACCATAGCCTTCGACAGGCGTCCGTAACACACGCGCGCAGCCCCCTCTGCAAGAGGAGCGAGCAGCGGACGCACCGCGCCGGCGTGGCCTCCAATGTTGATTCCAAGAGCGATCGAAACCTGACGGATACCCGTATAGAGAAGCAGCACCCGGCCGGCGGTCGCCGCCGCAGACCGGCGGATCAGCGTCTCGGCTCGCTCCCGAAGTCCGTAGCGCTCCAGGAGGCCCACCACCGGAAGCATCAGTACTATCGGAAGAGTCATGTACCGGTTCGTGATGAACAGCCGGCCAAACTCCTCCATAATCTCATTAAACGACATTCCGGAAACCAAGCCGGTGACGATTCCGGACAACAAGACCACCAGCAGGGTGTTAAGCCGCAGCGCAAAGCCGGCCACGACGACGATGATGCCGATGAGTTTGATCACAGATTGGCCGGAAATCTTGAAGTATTCGATTTTGGGACAATCACGAGGTATTTTGGGACGAACGCCGGTTGCTCAGCATCAAGGCCAAATAACGATAGCCCTTCGACGAGGTGCGGGGTGGCCAGCTTTTTCGCTGGCGCTTTCTCCCCTATTTCGCGACCACCTAATTCAGCAGCTCTAGGCTCTGTCCCCTGTGGAACAACACCGTGACAGAGACTATTTCAGCACACCCCGCTTGCGCATTGCCCGCGCGTAAACCCAAAGGAGAGCCCCGATCAAGAGAACTATGGCGCTGATTGTAAGCGCGACCGCTCCTCCCATCACTCTAAGACCGTTCGCGAAGGCAAAGTTGTGAATGTCGGTGAGAATGATGCAAATGAGCGATGAGAGAAAAAGATGAACCGCCAAAGATTTGCGGAGTAACAGCGCCAGTGATCCTAAAACACCGCCCCATACGGCGATCGCCCAAGTGGCCACCACCCAGAAAGGAAAGCCGTAATAGAAGTCGAGCTGTGCCTGCGTGAAGCTACTCATGTAGGCCGCGTTCCTGGATTGGGTCATGACGAAGTCCATCGCGCCTACTGAATTCCAGAGCACGGAAACAACCCCAACCACCCAGATGTGCCAGGGCGTCTTTGCTGCCTTGATGGTTGTATCAGCCATGGTTTCAGCGAAAAAATCTCCTGAAATTAGTCAATTCCAATGGTTCCCCTCACTTTCTAGAGCCACACGGAGAGACAATCTGGGAATATGCACTTGAATCGACCCACCCACCGCCGTCATGGCAGACGCACCCGGTAGCTCTTGGAGGCGCAGCTGGTGCCAGCGCGTCTTCGTTAATGACGATTGGCGACCCTTCGGGGCCGCATTTGGGGCGCCGGGTCTAATGGTGGCGCCCGTGCTCCCGACGATCACCCACGGAATCTGCCTGACCCACCATGCTGAAATGGAAAAGACACTATCCAACCTGCGCGGGAAACCGTAGTCCGGCATCAGGGCTGTGGCCGATGGACGCGATGCCCCACCTATCGATCTTCAACGACGAGAGCGTAGGGCCAATGCGTTGCGCCACAGCGGCGCTCTTCCCCGGAGAGGAATTCGAGCAAGCAACTATTGCCGGTTTTTCTAAAGCGGCCCCGCCGATTTCAAAATTTCCTCGAACCGCGGATCGTTCTTGAGGCGTGACCAGACTAGATCGAAGCGAATACCATTTGGGGTTAGATTGATCAAGGGCTGCGCCGCGATCTCGCGGAGAATGGCAATGGCCTCTTCGCGCCGGTTCCCGATGACTAGAATCGCCCCGTAATCAACGCGCATCGCCAACGACGAATAGCCATCGCGTGTGAGTTCGTCATCAAGCGCGGCGTTGCCATCTCGAATTGCCTCATCACCCCGCCCTGCGTAAGCCTCCGCCTTCGCGATACCCATCTTCGCCCATGCCTCCTGCCGCGGCGACCATTTCTGGTTGTGATAAGCCTCTATAGCCGCGTTCGCGAACTGCCGGGCTTCATCCGGCTTGCCGCGCAGATAGCTGACAAAGGCCCGATGCAGGGCCACCGGGTCGCTTATCGTTCCATCGCTGTTAGGGACCGACTTCATCCGCGGATCTGCGAGCGCACGATCCGCAGCGTCCAGGTCTCCCGTGAGAATCGAAAAACCATAGGCAGCCTGCAGGCCATTGGTGTCAGTGGACATGTGCGGCAAGTCGGCCGTCGCCCTAAGAAACGCACTCCGGTCGCCGTCGATCTCGTAGCGCGTGCGAATAGCAATCACTCTCATCGGCCGGTCGTCGGGAAGAGCCGGGCGATAGCGTTCGATCAGCTCGAGCAGTTGCGGATAACGCCTCATCGAAAACACGGTTCCGAGAAGCTGCGAGATTGCCGTGTAGTCGTTGGGATTGAGCGCAGCGGAGCGCTCAATCCGATCCAGCGCCTCCGGCCACTGGCCGAGGCGGCGGTGAGCCATTGCAATCCGGTATTGCACCTGCGCGTCATTGGGCAGCAGAGCCTCGGCGGCGCGGTATTCCGCAAGCGCCTTTGCCCAGTCGTTGAGGCACGCGTAATCAAACGAACCTTGAGCAAGGAGCGTCTCCGGCGCCCCGGGCGCCAAGCGCTCCGCCGCGTCCAGCTCCGCCTGCGCCTTGGCACGGCGCCCGGGCGTGGCGTCAAGCACAGCAAACCAATACATCGTGCCGTGCAGGATCGAGGCTTGAACATGCGGAAGCGCAAATGCCGGATCCTTTGACGCGGCCAGCTCGTAGAGGCCTATCGACCGCTCATAATCCCCCCTCGAGGCCGTCGGGCCGAGGTTCTGGTCGAGGATGCGCGCCCGCAGAAAAAGGTCGTAGGCCTCCTGGTTCTCCGTAGGACGGCGCACGATAAGCGACTTCTCCTCGGGCGACAGTGTGGCCTTGAGCGCGGACGTGACGGCAGCGGCCAGTTCCGACTGTACGGTGAAGACGTCGGTTAGGTCCTTGGTGTAGGAATCAGCCCAGAGGTGCTCGTCGGTCCGCGCATCGATCAGCTGGACGTTGAGATGAACCTTCGTTCCCACCCGCTGAACACTCCCCTCCAGCACCGTGGCGACACCCAGCTCGTTCGCGATCTTCCTGAGGTTGCGCCCGTCCTGGTTCTTGTAGGCCATCACCGAGGTGCGCGAGATCACCTTGAGATCATGGATTTTCGCCAGCGCGGTTATGACCTCGTCGTGCAGACCGTCGGCGAAGAACTCGTTGTCCTTGTCCGGGCTGAAATTTGAGAACGGAAGGACTGCGATGGATTTTGCAGGGGCGCCCGGCGCTTCGAGAGCGGCCGGCTTGGCCTCAGCAACAGCTTTAGGCAAGGAAGCAGCTGGCTCCGCCTTTCTAAGGAAGACAAGCCCTGCCGCCGCTGCTAGCGCCACGACGCCCATCACAGCCCATGTCCAGCCTGGGATGCCGGCCTTCCCTCTCAGCGAAGGATCACCCGAAGCCGATTGACCGCCTTGCGGAAGAACTGGGTTACCAACCCCACCACCCTTGCCGCGGTCCGCACTTACGGCTTTGTGCGGTGCCTCCAAAAGCCTCTTCACCTGATCGACAAACTGCGGCGTCGGCAGCGCGCCGGGCAGCCTTATCCATTGCACCCGCATGAATTCCGGTGGGACGATCGCTCCGCTCTCAGGAGTTTCGTCAACAGCGACCGGCGCCAAATACGCCATTCCCTCGGCCATCAGGTGCGTCTGCTCGACGGCGAGCTTCCATTCCAGCCGGAAATATCCCTTGCCTCGCTCCTGTGTGTTCCTGGAGATGATCGGAATGAACAGCGTGCAGTCCGCGATTTGCCGGCGGATCTTCTGGTCCCAGGCATCTCCCCCCCGAAGTTCGTTTTGATCAAACCACACCTCGACGCCGTGGCTGCGCAGGGCGTCGGCTATGCGGCGCGCAACATCCGTGTCCTCACGGGCGTAGCTGAGAAAAACCGCACTTATTGACCCGGATGACATATGACGTTTGCTGGGAGCCTCGACATGCTTCCAGCGGATGAATGAAATGCGAGACGAAAACCCTTATCGGATACGGGTTTGTGACGAACGCAAAAGAGACTTGGCTGCCAGTCATGTGCCGAACGCCTGACTCTGCTTTAGTCGCGCAAAGCGAATCACTTAGCCTTCGAAGCCCACGATGATTTGGGTCTCGCACGGTCGAAGGCGCCCAAGCGGCTAAACGGCGCGGTAAACCAATTCGAGGTAACCCTACGCAAGAGGCCGAATTACCCCAACGCCCGGCGGGCGCTCGACGCAGCGCTCAAACAAACCGGCGGTATTGAAGTCGGGCCGGGCTGAAGGGGTCACTTGGCCAACGCCAGCTCGGCCCCAATCAGTTCGCGGATCCTCCCGCGCGCGTCCGCCAAGGGGATCTCGCCCTTGTCGATCTTCGCGAGAAGGGACTTCTGAGCGAGGTAGTCCTTGTTGGCGACGCCGGCCTTACTCTGAAGCATTCGCCAGGCCTTCCTGCGCTCGACCGCGAACAGGACCATCTGGCGGGACACAGCGTAGAAGCGGATCTTTCCGTGTTCCTCCGCCTTAATGTAGCATCCGAAATTCTGGACGAAGCTGCGATGGGCCGGGTCAAACACACGCCGATGAATGACGTCGTCCTGTGTGATGAGAAGGAGCTGATCATCCAGCAGCGTGAGCCGGCCAGCATCTTCCTCCTTGATCGCCTTGACGTGCTTGCGGAAGCGGCCCTCCGTGAGAGCCCAGTGCGCCACGGTGAAATTGTACTCGGCGCCGTCGGTAGCGTACTTTGTCCGCCACCAGTCGCGGTCGGGGCTCGGGTTGCCCTTTAGGTCGAAGGCCTCCTGCGATGTCTCGCCGCGTCGCGGGTTGAAGATAAACTCGGGCATGCCTCGCGCGTCTCGCACAAGCTTTGCCTGGTCCGCGCTCATGTTGTCCCCGACGCCATGCTCGGGCTGGCAGGTTGTGTAGGCCTGGAAGAAGGCCGTGCCGCGGTACTCGAGGCCGTCCAACATCGCCTTGTACAGCTTTGCGGCGTTGGCCATCGAAACCTGTGCGACGAACGGTGAGCCGTGGCCGCTCGTGAAGGCCTCGGCGACGTTCTTCTTCTCGATCAGCTTTCCCTGCGAGGCGACGCCAAATTGGTTCATGTCGTAGCCGCCAAGCATCGTGGACGAGTCGGAGTTCTGTCCGCCGGTATTCGAATAGACCTGGGTGTCGAGCATCAGCATCTTCACGTTGGGACGGTTCTGCAGAATGACCTTGGACACGTTCTGGAAGCCTATGTCCCCCAGTGCGCCGTCGCCGCCGATCACCCAGACCTTGGGAAGCTCGCGGATCTCCTGCTCCGTCATCAGCGCGTCGTCGAGGTGGGTCAGCGTGAAATACTCGGCCTCGCTGGCGACGCCTGTGGCGCGGTCGAGCAGCGCGTCGGACATGCGCTCGGGCGCAACCGAACGGCGGGCGTGGTCCACGATCACCGATTCGGCCATCAGCCACGAAATCGTCGCGCCATCCTGGAACAGCGAATTCATCCATGGATACGGATGGGGGTTTGCCGGCGGCGTGGAGCCATAGACCGTGTTGCAGCCCGTGCTCGCGCCCATCATCATCACGGACATCCCGTTGGCCCTTCGGCCGTCCACGGCCTGGAGTTCCTTGTGGTTGAACGCCTCCTGCCGAAGTATCGCGACAAGCCCTCCGACGATCTGCTCATCGGTGATCACCCCGTGCTTCGCCTCGTAGTCGGCGACCCTCTTTGCGGTGTCGGCGTCGTTTTCGCCGCCGAGTCCGGCAACCAGATGGGCAAAGGTCTTCCGGTAAAGGCCATACTCCTCCGGGCTGCGGGCCTTCAGCGCCGCCAGCTTTCCGGCGCCCTCCTTTTCAACGCGCTCCGCCTTTGCCATGAGACGGTCGGCCTTGCGGTGGTAGATCGGCCGCATGTACGCCTCGGTCACACTTGCGCACGAGCGGAGGATGCTCTTTTCGCCGCAGCCGGCGCACGCGCCGTCTCCCGACACCAAGGCTTCGTAGTTGCGCCGCACCATCAGGTGGTTGCGCAAAGCGGCCTCACGCGAATTTGCGGCCTCGGAATCGTTGTAGAGCCCCAGGAAGCGCTGGGGCGTATCCGGCAGCAGCCGCGAGAAAACCTGAGCCGTCGTGAGCTCGGCGTTGAGTTCCTCGGTTTCCCGAGTCATGCGCAGCGCGTCGTGGTCGCCGCAGACCTGGACGCATTCGCCGCAGCCCTTGCAGAGGTCGGACACGAAAATCGAGAACAGGCCGCCGCCGCCTGGCGTCTTCGCCTCGACCGACCGGAAGATCGCCGGCGCGTTTGAATAGGCCATCGGCAGCTTCGCAATGATCCCCGTGAGCTCAGCCCTGCCCCGCTCGGACACGGTTGCCAAGGCGGAGACCTCCTCGCGGACGATCTCCTTGAACGGCATGTTGGTCTTTGCCTTGACCGACTCGTTCATCTTTGCCCGAACGCGGCCTTCCAGCCCGGCCAGCTCGGCGCCGATGGCGCGCCGGTCCGCAATGTCCGTGACGTAGTTGTTCACCGCCGTCTTCAGGACCGTGCTGACATCCTGCGCCATGTTGGGCAGCGCCGTATCGGGGCAGGCGGTGATGCACTCCATGCACTGCGTGCAGTTTTCAGCAATGTAGACGGGCGTCTCCCGCCGGGCGACGTACTTGGACTGCGTCGCTCCGGAACCGGCCCCCATGACCCCGACGGACGCCAGCGCGCCCGCTGGCTGGTGGTAACCAAGGCCATTGCGGAATTCGGAATCAAACTTGCCAAGCGTCTGGAACGGGGCGCGGGCGCTCTGCTGGGCGGGCATCGGGATGCTGGAGCACCCCGCGGCGCCGCAGCCAGCCGTGGGGATGACCTGATGCTGGCCCTGCGGGGCCAGCAAAGGGTTGCGCATCGAGGAGTGGTCGGCATCGCCGGTCTGCCCGTTCCTGATCTCCGCCACCCGAGCAAAGCCCTCCGTCATCACGGTCATGTTCGAGGTCACGACCGCGTCCCCGAAGCGCCCAAACTTTTTTTGGTACTGCTTGCGCACGCTCTCCAGGAACTTCTCCTCGGTGATGCCGTATGTCTGGAGGAACGGGCTCACCCTGAAGAACGCCCCCAGGAAAGAGTTCCCCTGCATACGCAGCTGCAGCTCCGGCTGGCTCGTCGCCTTGCGCGCAATGTCAAAGCCCGGCAGGATAAAGATCCGGATATTATTGTCCTGCACGAACTGCCGGTGGCGGGCGGGGATCCGCTCCCAGGCGGCCTCCGGGGACTCGCTTGATTCCCATACGAGGCAGCCACCCTTCTTCAGCCCCTCCAGGGGATTCGTGTGGGTGAAAGCCTTCGGGTCGCAACACAGGACGACGTCGACGTGGTTGAGCTCACAGTTCACCTTGATGGGTGAAGGGGCAACCGTGAGATAGTAGTTGGTTGGGGCGCCCTTCTTCTCGGAGCCGTACTTGGGGTTAGCCATAACGTACAGCCGCTCGACTAGGAAACCGTCGGAATCGTACACGGGGTCGCGCTCGGAAACGTACCTGCCGAACTCACCGACCAACTCGCCCAGATTCTTTCCGGTCGTGATCATGCCCCACCCGCCTATGGAGTGAAACCGAACTGCAATTGCCCCCTGTGGCAGGAGCGAGGGCGTGTCCCTGCTGATGACGGCGTAGGGATGGTCGACGCCGAGCACAAAGAAGGTCTCGCCATCGTCGGCCCCCCGGCCATCGCTGCGACGCGACTGGCCGGCGGCGAACTCATAGGCTCCCAGCGTGTGCTCTGGCCGGAAATCACGTGAGCCTATGCCATAGGCGCCGCGGAATAGTCGCGGCGTCTCGGCGGGCGTGAGGCCGGGCAGCGCGCCACCGTACTTCACCGCCTCGTTGGCCTTGCCCAGTGCCACCCTGATGTCGCGTGCGAGCGGGTTGTCGCCGGCCATCCCCTCGTCGGTACGCTCCAGAATGATCACGTTCTTCTTTCCCCGAAGCGCGTTAATGACGGCCGCCTCTGGGAACGGCCGGATGACGTTGATATGGATGGAGCCGACCTTGGCGTTGCGCTGCTCGCGCAGGTAATCGCAGGCTGCCTCGATGTTGTCCGCCGCGCACCCCAGGGACACGAAGACGGTGTCGGCATCGGCGGTCTGGTATTCGTGGACAAGGCCGTAGGTGCGGCCCGTCAACCTGCCGAAGTCGGCGTAGGCCTCCTCGAGCATCGGAAGGATATGCTCGTTGAAGTTGTTCCGGCGGGCAACAACGCCGTTCATGTGGTGTTCCTGATTCTGCACGGGCCCAAGAAGGATGGGATTCTTCAGGTCCATCATCTTGGGAACCCTACGGCGATGCGGCCCAAAGAGCTCGCGCTGCGCGGCAGTCGGGCAATCGATCTGGTCATCGACCGCTCCGAGGAACTCCCGCAGCAGCTCGGCCTCTGGGGCCAGGTACATCCGCTCGGAATGCGTGGTGAGCATTCCGTCCTGGATGTTCATCCCCGGGTTGAGGGAGAGTTCGTTGACACGGCGCAGGATGATGGCCTGGTCGGCCGCTTGCTGGGCGTCCTTTGCGACCAGCATCGTCCAGCCCGTGTCGAGCGCCGCGTAAAAGTCGTCGTGGCCGCAGTGCACGTTCAGCGCATGCTTTGTCAGCGCCCGCGCGCCAACCTCGAGCACCATCGTCGAGAGCTTCCCCGGCGCGTGGTAGTACTGCTCCATTGCGTAAACGATTCCCTGACCGGATGTGAAATTGACGGTGCGCCTGCCCTGCACGGCATAGGAGGTGGCGCCGCCCTGCGCGGCGTGCTCACCCTCCGTTTCAACCGCCACCTTCTGCTGCCCCCAGACGGTGAGCTCTCCCTGGGCATAGGACTGCTGGTAGATCTCGCCCCCCTCCGTCGAGGGCGTAATCGGGTAAAACACGCCGCCCTCGGTGATGCGGGTCTCAACATGCTGCGCGACAAGCTGGTTGCCGTTGCACGTGACACGAATGCCCGGGTACTTTGGCTTCTGGCGGGACGAGGCGGACGGAGAGGATGAAGGGTGCTTCGGCGCAGCCGTTTTTAAACTCATGGGCAGAAAGTGTTCCGGGTTCTTGTCCGTCTTTCGATGGGAACGGTCCAGTTAATAGCGATTAGAAGTCCACCTTATTCACCCTTTTCCGGCTAGCAAGGGAAAGTCTCTTCTCCGCAGCCTGTCACAAATATCCCAGGTCATCGGCTGGTGTGCCGGCAAGAAAGATTATCGACCATCCCATCCGCCCGGGTGCCGATGCTGCGCGCCTTGATTAGGCGGTTGCGGGGCCCAGCAAGATTTGTTCGTGTTTTCCAGTGGCAAAAGCGCCCCCCTCTGAGACGGCAACCCTCAAGTCATTCGACCTCCGGAGCATCGGGCTTGGCGCGCTGATTGTTTGCGCCACGTTTTTCGCCTACCTGCCGGCCCTCTCGGGCGTCTTCATTTGGAATGACGTCGACTATGTGACCGCGCCAGCGTTGCGCTCCGTCCATGGCCTGGCCCGCATATGGACCGAGCCTGGTGCGACCCAACAATACTATCCGCTCCTGCACAGCGCATTCTGGATCCAGCACAGACTCTTTGGGGACGACCCGCTGGGGTATCATGTCGTCAACGTTCTCCTGCACGCTACTTCGGCGGTGCTGTTCGCACTGGTGCTGCGCAGGCTGCTCGCCGAATGCGGGGCGACGGCAGATGGGACCGGATGGCTGGCGGCACTGCTTTTCGCCCTGCACCCCGTCCACGTCGAGTCGGTCGCCTGGATAACGGAACAGAAGAACACCCTCTCTCTCTCATTCTACCTCGCGGCAGCATTGGTCTACCTGCGTTTTGACGAGACGCGCCGGCCGCGGACGTACCTCGCAGCTCTGGCGCTGTTCGTGCTTTCGATCCTGTGCAAGACCGTCACTGCAACCCTGCCTGCGGCCCTCCTCGTGGTTTTCTGGTGGAAGCGCGGACGACTCGGTTGGCGGCGCGATGTCCTGCCGCTGCTCCCATGGCTTGTCTTGGGCGCAGGAGGCGGGCTCTTCAGCGGCTGGGTCGAAACGGCCTACGTCGGCGCGCAGGGCCCGGACTTCAACCTGCCGTTCATTGCGCGCCCGATCGTCGCGGGCCGAGCCATCTGGTTCTACGTCGGAAAGCTCGTCTGGCCGAGCGGACTCAACTTCATCTACCCGCGATGGACCGTGGATCCCGCGGTCTGGTGGCAGTGGCTCTTCCCCCTGAGTGTCCTTGCGGTCGTCGCTGGGCTCTGGATCCTGCGGCGCCGCACCCGCGGACCCCTTGCCGCTTTCCTTATCTTTGTGGGTTCGCTCTTCCCAGCCCTGAGCTTCGTCAATCTCTACGGCGAGCGCTACTCCTGGGTCTGGGACCACTGGCAGTACCTGCCCGACCTGAGTCTGCTGGCGCTGGGCGCCGCAGGCCTGGCTATGGGATGGCGTCTCGTGGCCCCGGGCCTTCGCTGGCTGGGGTTGGGGCTTTTTGCGGTACTCGCAACGTTACTGGGCGCGCTCACCTGGTCCCATTGCGAGATGTTCCACGACAATCAGACGCTCTATCTCGAAACGCTCGCGCGCAATCCAGGCTCCTGGATGGCTCACAACAACCTCGGCCTCGCGTGGTCGAAGATCCCGGGTCGCCTTGATGACGCAGTCGTCCAATACCAAGAGGCGCTGCGCCTTAAGCCGGATATCGCAGAGACCCACACCAACCTGGGAAATGCCTGGTCGGAGACGCCCGGGCGTATGAATGACGCGATCGCCGAATACCAGGAGGCGCTGCGCCTGGACGCCGATTATGCCGATGCGCACTTTTATCTGGCCAATGCCCTGGTGCAGACAGGGCAGATTCCCGAGGCGATCCACCACTATGAGGAGGCCCTGCGGATCCAGCCTGGCCTTGCCGAGGCGAGCAACAACCTCGGGATGACCCTTTGCCGGATCGGACGGACTGAGGAGGGAATGAGACGCATTGAGGCGGCGATCCGGATGCAGCCCAACTATGCCCAGGCGCATTTTGCACGAGGCGCAGCCCTCCTCCAAGAGGGGCGCAAAGACGAGGCGCTCGCCGAATATGAAAGGGTCCTTGAGCTGAGACCCGGGGATCCCTCGGCGCTGAGGATGCTCGAATTGATCCGAACATCGCAATAGAACGACCAACGAAAGCGCTAGGCCTCCCGACGGAGGATTGCCTCGGAACCCCCGTAATCTATTCATCATTAGCCAATCGCCGCGTTGGATTGAGCACAGAGGCCTAAATACCGCCGATATCCCCATGCGCCTTCCCCGCCATGCGTCCCTCGCATTCATTTGCCTGTTCCTTTACCCGGGAATGGCTCGACAAACCGCAGCTGCCATGGCTTCCGAGCCCATTGTAGGCGTCACGGGAGGCGCCGTTCGGGGCCGGACCCTGGCCGACGGACGTGGCGCGGTCTTCAAGGGAATACCGTTCGCACATCCTCCGGTCGGTGAGTTTCGCTGGCGGGAGCCCATGCCCGTCGTCCCGTGGGCCGGAACTCGCGAGGCCGCAGAATCCGGACCCCCTGCGCCGCAGTCGCCGCTCGGCTGGAACGACCAGGCGGCCGCCGCCAGCCGGGAGGATTGTCTCTATTTGGACGTATGGACACCGACCGGGCTGTCGACAGCCAGGAACCCCGTGATGGTCTGGATTCACGGCGGAGCAAACGTGGCCGGCGCCGGAGGGTTTGACCCCCTCTACAACGGAACGGCCCTGATTGCACATGGCGTCGTCCTCGTGGTCATCGAATACCGCCTCGGGGTTCTTGGCTTCTTCGCCCATCCTGACCTCACCCGCGAATCGCCGCACCACTCCTCAGGAAACTACGCGATCTTGGATCAGATCGCCGCGCTGCAATGGGTTCGCGACAACATAGGCAAGTTCGGAGGGGACCCGGGAAATGTCACCGTCTTCGGCCAATCGGCGGGTGCCAGCGACACGGTTGCGCTAATGGCTTCGCCGCTTTCCAGGGGCCTGTTTAGTCGCGCGATTTCTGAAAGTGGAGCGCCTTCGGCGCAGTCGACCCAGACGCTCGAAAGGGCCGAGCAGCAGGGTGTGAACGCAGCCGAGAGGCTGAAAGCTCCAGGTGCGGAAACGCTCCGGTTTCTTCGCTCGATGGCGCCCGGCGATCTGCTGAAAGCAATGCCCGGATTCAATTCATTCACCGCCGACGGCTGGGTGTTCCCGGAATCGCCGTTCCGAGTCTGGTCCGCGGGACACGAGCACCCCGTGCCGCTCATCATTGGCAGCAACGGCGTGGAGTTTCCGAGCAACGGCACCCCCGACGACCTCAGGGAGACGATTCGCGGGTTCTTCAAGGACCTGACACCCAGGGCCCTCGCGTTGTATGGGCTCTCGGCGGGTGCGCAGCCGCAGGCACCCGATTCCCTCTATGGTGACACCGCGGACCAATTGGGGAGCGATTTCTTCCGCTGCCCGGCCGTGATCCACGGGGAATGGCACGCCCGTGCTGGGAATCCCGTCTGGGAGTATGAATTCGACCGTGCCATCCCGCCGCATCTGAAGGTCGCGCATTCAGGCGATCTTGCATATGTCTTTGGCAACCTGTACCCGGCCGGCAGCCAAGGCGGGGACTTCCGGGACGCCGATCGCAAACTATCGCAGGCAATTCAGGCTTACTGGACGAACTTCGCCAGGACGGGCAACCCCAACGGCCCAGGCCTGCCACAATGGCCGGGCTTCGAACAAAGGAACAGGGAGTATCTCGCCTTCACGAAATCGGCGGAAATCTCAACGAGGCAGAATCAGCGCGGTCCCTACTGCGATTTGTTTCGCGAGATCATGGAAAGGCCCTCCCCGGAACGCTGACACTCGGCAGAAGCATGATCCAGCTCATGGTTCTGCCACCTCCTCGATTCGGCTAAACTAGCGCCAAGGAAAATGGCATCAGGGTATTTCATTCTTCAGGCCTTCCTCGCGAAATGCCCGCATATCTCATAGTCGCTCCATGGATCGTCTTTTGCGTCTACTGGGTGATCAACGCCGGGTCGGTGAAGGCGACCGCGGAGCGTCAAAGCCTGGCAAGCGCGCTGCCGAACAGGTGCCTCACCCTGGCGGGCGGCATCCTGCTCTTCTGGCAATCGCCTCCGCACCCGCTTGAGACGAGGTTCATTCCAAACACGATGACTGCAGGCTGCTCCGGACTCGGCATCTGCCTCCTCGGCTTGGCACTGGCGATCTGGTCGCGAAACACGCTCGGCAGGAACTGGAGCAGTGTCGTGATGCTCAAGAAGGAGCATGAACTCGTGGAGCGAGGGCCGTATCGGTTCGTGCGTCATCCGATCTACTTGGCTATCTTTCTCATGAGCATGGGTACAGCGGTCGCCTTCGGCCGCCTTGGCTGCTGGCTTGGCGTTTTGCTGCTGTTCTGGGGATTTTGGATAAGGCTCAAGCAGGAGGAGGCGCTGCTGACGCGGAATTTCCCGGCCGAATACCCCGGCTACATGAAGCGGGTAAAGGCGCTCGTGCCCTATGTGTTCATGTGGTCGGCGGGTCTCTTCGCCTTGGCACCGGGCATAGCGAGGTCTGCCGACGCGGTCCAGCCTTTGCAGCCCAGCGGAATGCCCACACCGGAGGAGCGACGGCGTATGGGAGAACTGGCGGCCCAAGACCGTCGCAGGATGATGGACTTGCTCCATCTTTCAGAGCCCGTCCTGCCGCCTCCGGCAGACGATCCACTGCGGCCTGTCAACATCCATCCGATCGGCGGTACCTCGCCGAACTGGACCGACGGCGTTCCCGGCCACACCATAGTCCGATCGGCCTGGGGGAGCTGGTCAAACTACGACCCGGCAAAGGCAGACCGCCATCCAATCCCCGACGCGCTGACGTTGACCAGCGGCGAGAAGGTACGGGACGCCGACACATGGTGGAAAAGGCGTCGACCGGAAATCCTCCGGTATTTCCAAGACGAGGTCTACGGGAGAATCCCCGAGCGCACGCCTAGGGTGACGTGGGAGGTAACCGGTACGGACCGGAACGCGCTCGATGGCAAGGCAATGCTCAGGCGGATCGTCGGGCACATAGACAACTCTGGCTATCCCGCAGCCAGCCCAAGCATCAACATCGCGCTCTACATCCCGTCGAACGCCTCCGGACCAGTGCCGGTGATGGCCGTCGCCAGCTGGGGCTCAAGCGGCAGGAGTTTCGGGCCGCCGCTCACCGGCCCGACCGCGATGCAAATGGTGATAGAGCACGGCTGGGGATACGCGCTCGTCGACACGTATTCCATACAGGCGGACAGTGGCGGCGGCCTCGCGAAAGGGATTATTGGGCTCGTCGGGCAGGGAGGGCCAAGAAAACCCGATGACTGGGGCGCCCTCGCCGCATGGTCGTGGGGCCTGAGCCGCGCGATCGACTACTTCGAGACCGACAAGGCCGTCGATGCCAGGCGCCTCGGCATCGAGGGGCATTCGCGTTGGGGCAAGGAGGCCCTGCTAGCCGCGGCGCTGGATGCACGCTGGGCCATTGTCTACTCGAGCTGCTCGGGCGAAGGCGGGGCGAAGCTTCATAGGCACGACATCGGCGAATCAGTCGACAATGTCTGCGGCTCGTCGGAATACCATTGGATGGCCGGCAATTTTCTCAAGTACGCCGGCCACTGGGACCGACTTCCCGTCGACCAGCATGAACTGCTGGCGCTCGTCGCCCCGCGCCCCGTCTTCATTGGATGCGGCACGCAGGACCTGTGGTCGGATCCGGTCGGAGAATTCAAGGCGTGCGCCGCCGCTGGACCGGTTTACCGGCTTCTCGGCATGAAGGACATGGGCACGAACGAGCTGCCATCGCCCGATGCCGAAGTAACCGCGGGCGACATTGGTTTCAGGCTGCATGCCGGCGGGCATACCGATCTGCTCGACTGGCCGGCCTTCCTGAAATTTGCCGACAGGTACCTGGCCGAATCCAAGTCTCCGGAGTCGCCGAAATAACGCCCTATTATGAATTTCGGGTCGACTTCGGACGCCCGTATGCGCCCTCCTTTACCGCAGGGTAGCCGTTAGTCCTAGAGCCCGAAACCCAAAGGCGCTTGTCGGTGGCTGGAAGAATTCTCACATAAACCCATTCGCAAAACACCCAAGCGGCGCCCTAGGGCGCCGCAGATCGATAATTATAGCATAATCCCCATGGCGGCCGCCCTCCCTTATCTGGATCCTGATCTTCCCCTGCACATTCGAGTCAACGATCTTGTCGGCCGCCTTAGGCTTGAAGAAAAGATCGGCCAGATGCTGCATGAGTCGCGCGCCGTCGAGCGCCTCGGCGTGCCGGCTTACAACTGGTGGAACGAGGCGTGCCACGGCGTTGGGCGCAATGGCCGGGCGACGGTGTTCCCGCAGGTGATCGGGCTCGGCGCGACATGGAACCGCGGCCTCGTACAGCAGGTGGCCGCAGCGATTTCCGAGGAAGCGCGGGCAAAGCACAATGCTGCTGTCATTGCCGGGCGTCGCGGCCAGTACCAGGGTCTCACGTTTTGGACACCAAACATAAACATCTTCCGGGACCCAAGATGGGGGCGAGGCCAGGAGACGTTTGGCGAAGACCCCTACCTGACCGGGGAACTCGGGCTCGCCATGGTACGCGGCCTGCAGGGCGACAACCCCAGGTACCTGAAGACGGCTGCATGCGCAAAACACTACGCGGTGCACAGCGGCCCGGAACGGCTTCGCCATTCCATCGATGCGCGGCCAACCCCAAAAGACCTCGCCGAGACCTATCTTCCGGCATTCGAGAAACTCGTCCGTGCGGGTGTCGAGGCGGTCATGGGGGCCTACAACCGGACACTGGGAGAGCCATGCTGCGGAAGCCACTTCCTCCTTGTGGAGACCTTGCGTCGTCGCTGGGGCTTCAAGGGACATGTGGTCAGCGACTGCGGTGCGATCGACGATTTTCACGAACACCACAAGGTGACGCGTAATGCAGCCGAATCGGCCGTCCTCGCGGTGAAGAGCGGCTGTGATCTGAATTGCGGCTGCACCTATGGGTCCCTCCTGGAGGCCGTCCAGCAGAACCTGATCACCGAAGCCGAAATCGATGTTTCCGTTGCGCGGGTGCTCTCCACCAAATTCCGCCTTGGCCTTTTTGATCCCCCCGAGCGGGTGCCGTGGTCGAAGACCTCAATTGAGGTTGTCGACTGCGAAAAGCATCGCCAGCTGGCGCGCCTGGCCGGCGTAGAATCCATCGTTCTGCTCAAGAACAATGGAGTCCTGCCGATTGCGAAAGATTGCGAGAGCATCCTCGTCACGGGACCCACGGCGGCGAACACCACGGCGCTCATCGGCAACTACTATGGTTTCTCGCCAAGGCTCGTGACCCTGGCCGAGGGATTGGTGGAGCGCGCACCGGAGAGCTGCCGGACTGCCTATCGAGCGGGCTGCCCGCTCTCCGGCCCCATGGCCCCGGGTGTCAACTACACGTATGGAACAGCCTCAGAGAACGAGCTGACGATCGCAGTGGTCGGGCTCGACTCCTCCCTCGAGGGAGAGGAGGGCGACGCCGTCGCGTCGCCTTCCGGCGGCGACCGCGATGCCATCGAGCTGCCGGAGGTACAGCTCAATTTCCTCACGGAGCTTCGAAAGCACGCGAGGAAACTCGTCGTCGTTTTCACAGGAGGCAGCGCGATCGCCGCGCCGGAGGTCCATGACATCGCGGATGCCGTCCTCCAGGTCTGGTATCCGGGTTGCGAGGGCGGTCGCGCATTGGCAGACGTTCTTTTCGGAAGTGCTTCGCCGTCCGGAAAGATGCCCATAACCGTGCCGCGGCGCACCGCGGACCTGCCCCCGTTCGAGGACTATGGAATGCGAGGGCGCACCTACAGGTTTTCCGATGTCGAGCCGCTCTATCCGTTTGGTTTCGGGCTCGGCTATGCCCATCTAACCTACGGCGGCCTGACACTGAGCGCCACCCGGCTGGCGGAAGGAGAGTCGCTGACCGCGCGGACGACGTTGACCAACTCAACCAAGCGGCCGGCGACGGAGACCGTGCAATGCTACGTCGCGCCTCCGCGCGCCTCGGAGGACAGTCCCCGCTTGGTCCTGGTCGATTTTCAGAAGGTCAATCTCCCCGCCGGGGCGACGGTCACGGTCGAATTCCGCCTACAGGCGTCCTCGTTGGCCCAGGTCGACGCCTCCGGGCACCGCGTGCACCTGCCCGGCCGTTACGAAGTCGCGATCGGATCCTCGTCGCCAGGAGCCCGCTCCCAAGCGCTCGGCGCGCCGGCGCCTGCAGCCGCACACGTCACTTTGGTCTAAACGAGCGAGACATCGAGGAGGCCTCGCCCTCAAATTATACCCCATGAACGCCACCTCACAGAAGTTATCCGTTGGTGAAAAGCTCGGCTACAGCTGCGGTGACGCTGCGGCCAACTTCGTGTTCATGACGATGGTCCTGTTCCAGTCGAATTTCTACACGGATGTGTTCGGCCTGGCCGCGGGCACCGCCGGGACGATCATCCTCGTCGCAAGGCTCTGGGACGCGTTCTTCGACCCGCTCATGGGGGTCATGGCGGATCGCACCCACACGCGCTGGGGCAGGTTCCGGCCCTGGGTCCTCTTCACGGCGTTTCCCTGGGCCCTGATCATGTACCTCGCCTATAGGACGCCCTCGGGACTGGGAGGGACCGCCATGCTGGCGTACGCCCTGGTCACGAACGTCCTGCTGATGACGCTCTATTCGATGAACAACATGCCGTATTCGGCGCTCGGCGGCGTGATGACCGGAGACGTGCACGAGCGCGCGAAGCTCAATTCGTACCGCTTCATCGCGGTGAATGTCGCGCAGTTCGTCGTCGGCGGCTTCACGCTGCCCTTGGTCGCAAAGTTCGCGGGATCAGACCACGACAAGCAGCGTGGTTGGTCCATGACGATGGGCGTCTGGGCGGTGCTCTGCCTCGTGCTGTTCATGATCACGTTTGCGACGTCACGGGAGCGGATCCATCCCGAGCCGAAGCAGAAATCCACGCCGAGGCAGGATTTTGGAGACCTTCTAAAGAATAGCCCCTGGGTGGCGATGTTTCTGCTTACGCTCGTGCAGTTCGCCCTCATCTCGCTCCAGGGCGGGGCCCTTTACAACTACTTCCACTCCTATGCGGACAAGGGAGCAATGTTCGACTGGCTGAAGTCAATCCACCTGACTGCGGCACCCGTACCCGCGGGCGCTGCGGCGCCGGGCAGCGTCCTCGAGAGGCTGGGCTACATCGTGCACGCGGACCGGGCGGACCTAGCAAATTCCAATGTCGCCGACGTGTTCAACAGCATCATCAACATGCTGGGTAAGGTTGTGATCATCACGGTCATCGTCCTCTCGCCGGCCCTCTCGAAAAGGTACGGGAAGAAGGCGGTCTGCATCGGCGGGTTCGCGCTGTCCGCAATCACGAACGCTGCCTTCTACTTGATTTCCCCTTCGAACGCGGGCGGGATGATCCTTTTCTCGATCATCAACGCTGCCGTCTATGCGCCGACGATTCCGCTCTGCTGGGCCATGTTCGCGGACGTCGCGGACTACTCCGAGTGGAAGACCGGGCGGCGCGCGACCGGAATCATCTTTGCAACAATCGGATTCGCCCTCAAGGCGGGTCTCAGCCTGGGCTCAGCGTCTTTCCTCTGGCTCATGGGCATCTACGGCTACGTCCCCAACCAGCCCCAGACTGCCCAGACGCTCGATGGCATACACCTGTGCTCAACGCTCTACCTCGCGGTGCTTTTCGCCGTGTGCACGATCCTGGTGTTCATCTACAAGATCAACAGGTCCATGACGCATCAGATTGCGGACGAGCTCGCTGTGCGACGGAGCAAGTTCGCGGCCGCCTGAAAAGACCCGGGCACCAGACCCAAGTCGGCATGCACCCTATCCGGATCATCCTGCTGGTGCTTGGCGTAGCGGCGGTCACCAGGGCCGCCCCGCCGCTGCCGGCCGACGGCGGCCCGTACCGAAGCCTCTTCAGGGAGCTGCTCGGCAAGAGCGACGCTGAGACTGATGCCAAGATCTCCGCCGCGTGGAGGCAGCTTTTCTACGGTGACGACAGAACCGAGCGCCTCTACTACCCCGTCGAGGGCGGCATGGCCTACGTCCCCGATGTCGCAAACAACGATGTGCGCACCGAGGGACTCTCGTATGCGATGATGATCTGCGTGCAGCTGGACAAGAAGCGGGAATTCGACGGCATCTGGAAGTGGGCGAGGACCTATCTCTATCACGCGGAGGGGCCGTTCCGCGGCTATTTCGCTTGGCACGGCGAATTCAACGGCCGGCAGATCGATGCCGGGCCGGCTCCCGACGGCGAGGAGTGGTTCACCACCGCCTTGTTCTTCGCATCGCATAGGTGGGGCGACGGCGAGGGCATCTTCAACTACGGCGGCGAGGCACAGGCCATCCTGCGCACGATGCTGCACAAGGGCGACGACCCCGGGAGAGGCCGGGCAGCCAGCATGTTCGACGGGATGGCGAGGCAAGTCGTCTTTGTCCCCGAAGGTGAAGGCGCCCATTTCACGGATCCCTCGTACCATCTACCCTTCTTCTACGAGCTGTGGGCCTTATGGGCGGCGGCGCCTGCCGACCGCGACTTCTGCACCGCCGCCGCAAGGGCCAGCAGGGCCCTCTTCAGGCTCGCGGCCGATCCGCGCACCGGACTCATGCCAGACTACTGCAACTTTGACGGCCGGCCCCGCGTCCGCAACGGCCACGAGGACTTCCGCTACGACGCGTGGCGGACGCTCTGCTATCCGGCCTTGGACCATTCCTGGTTCAACGTCGACTCGTGGCAGGTCGAGCGCAGCAACCGGGTGCTGCGCTTTCTCGCGTCGCAGGGCCCGTCGTGCCCCGACCGTTTCAAGCTCGACGGCACGCCGGTCTCGAATAACACCAACTCGCCCGGGCTGACCGCAATGGCGGCGACGGCGGGGTTGGCTGCGGATCCCGACGTCGCAAGGCCCTTTGTCGCGCGCCTTTGGGAACTGGAGGTTCCCTCCGGACATTACCGTTACTATAACGGACTGCTCTACATGCTGGCCCTCCTTGAGACGGGCGGCCGCTTCAGGATCATTCCGCCAGCCCCTGCGCCCTGATCGCCATGCTCGCCCTCTCCTTTGCCCTCTATCGCATCGGCGGTAAGGCGCGACGCGTGCTTGCTCTATTCCCAGCCGTTCTGGAAGCGCTCGCTCCCCGCGGGAGTAAAGGCTCCGGAGCGTATTCTCGAGTACTACGAGGCCGTCCAGCTGCATTTCATGCCCAGAGCAGCAAACGGCAAGTAGGAGACTTCGCCGGTGAAACCTGCAGCGCATGTATCCCCACTTCTTTGCGCTCTTTCGGCATGCGCATCCAGAGGGACAGCGTCGGTGCGGTTCGACTGGTTTAAATGCACCGGGAGGGACGCCGTCCTTTCAACCCCGTTGGCAGCTGGCGAGAATCGGAATCCTCCGCCCGCGGGTACCGTCACCGTCCCTTGGTGAAGGCGTCAACCATTTGGCGGATGGCCCTCGTGTGGTCCGGAGTGCTCCCGCAGCACGAGCCCACAATGGCCACCCCTGCCTCGAGCACCTCAGGCACTGCCCGCGCCATGTCCTCAGGGAGCTGTTTGTAGACAGGCTTCAGGTTCTCAAGCACGGGAAGACCTGCGTTCGGCTGCACCATTACGGGCAACCTGCAGCTTGCCCGGTAAAGACGCGCCACCCTTGCGGCCGCCGGCATGTCCATGCCGGTCCCGCAATTAAGGGCAACGATGTCGGCCCGCCTTCCCTCGGCGAATTCGGCCGCCTGCTCGGGGGAGACTCCCATCATTGTCTTGAAGAACTTGCCGTCAAATGACAGGTCGTAGGCAAGCGAGGCGATGATGCATGGCGCCCCGGCCGCGCGCGCGGCGTCGATGGCGATGCCAAGCTCCTCGAGCGAGGTCTGCGTTTCAATAATGATGGCGTCCACGCCGGCCTTCACGAGCGCGGATGACTGTTCGGCAAGCGCCGCGAGCGCGGCCTCCGCGGGGAGGTCGCCGTAGGGCTCAAGCAACGCGCCAAGAGGGCCTATGTCTCCCAGAACGAAGCCCGGTCGCCCCGCGAAAGCCTCGCGAGCGATCCGCGCGCCCGCGCCATTGATTTCGTCGAGCTCGGCCTCGTGGCCGTGGCGCCTGAGCATGATGGGGCTGCCGCCGAAGGTGTTCGTGATCAGGCAGTCGGCGCCGGCCTCGGCATAGCGCCTCTGGATCGCGAGTACGCGCTCGGGATAGGTGAGGTTCCAAGCTTCGCCGCACCCACCGTGCTCGAGCCCCGCAAGCATCAGCTGAGTGCCCATGGCCCCGTCGCATACCAGGCGGCGCGAGCGCGCGACATTGTGAAGGAGTCCCTCTTTCATGTCTTGAGTGGCCGCTGTTCTCGCACTGGTCATTTCATCGAGGCCGTCAGCTCAGCGGCGACGGCTGCAGCCACCTCATCAGGTGCGCCTGCCCGCCTCGCCTCATCGCCCCACCTGAGCTGCGCCAGGTAGCCATCACCTCCCGCAAGTCCCTGCCTGAGCGCAGACGCGTCGATCTTCTCAGAAAATCGGGCGGGCAGGTTTACCTTGACCTCCTCGAACCCGTCCCACGCCTTCACCTGGGCGGGTATGTCCTGCCAATAGAGGATTTGATAGGTGGAGGTCGCGTTGGGGTCGCGCCGGACCGGGGCGGCCTGGGCAGGACGTGCGGCGGCGACGGCGACCACAGGCGGTTCGGAGCTGCCCCTTCCCATAAGGCGCTGGAACAGGTCCACGGCGCTCGACGCATCTGCCCCGTAACCGTCGGCCCCGATCTCATCGGCAAACATCTGGCTTATCGGCGCCCCGCCGATGGCCATCTTGATCTGACCCAGGCCCTTTTCCTCAAACCCGTCGATGACGACCTTCATGTACGTCATAGTCGTCGTCAGCAGGGCGCTCATCCCGATGATGTCCGGCTTGAATTCCTCGGCTGCGGCGAGGAACTTCTCGACGCTCTGGTCGACCCCGATGTCCTTCACCTCAAAGCCGGCGCCCTCGGCCATCATGCACACGAGGTTCTTGCCAATGTCGTGAAGGTCGCCGCGAACCGTTCCCATGAGGAGCCGGCCGCCCGAATCTGCGTCGGAACCGCGGGCCGTCATGAGAGGCTTTAGGACGGCCATCCCGGCCTTCATGGCGCGCGCCGCGATCAGGACCTCCGGAACGTAAAGGATATTGTGCTTAAAATCCTCGCCCACGACGCTCATCCCGGCGATCAGCCCCTGCTCCAGCACCTCCTTGAGCACCCTGCCCTCGGCGAGCGCGTCCCGGGTCATCTGTTCGACCTCCTTGGCTTTGCCCTCGTAAAGGCACTGGTTCATTAATGCGTAATCGGGCACGGCGTCGGGGTTTCCGGGTTCAGATCGAAACACGCCTAGCGTTGTATTCGTTGAGAGCGGCCTGCATGGCCAGGATGTTGGCCCGGGGCATCCCCGGGCTTGTTCCTCCGCCCACGGAGAGGATGACCCCCTCGCCGCCGCTCTTCTCCAGCACGTCCAGCGTCGCCGCGCGGACCTCCTCAGGCGTTCCGCGCACGCCCACTTCCAGGGGATTCACGTTGCCCATGAGGCACATGCGGTCGCCGACGCGCGCCTTGACCTCTGCCATGTCGGTCTGCTTCCCCCAGTTGAGGACTTGGAAACCGACGTCGGGAAGATGATCGAGGCACGCTTCCACCCCCGCGTCGTTGTGGTAGATCTTGACCCAGTCCCTGGGGAACGCGTCGCAGATGCGCTTCAGGTAGGGATGGCAGAACTCCCGATAGTGCTCCTCGTTCACGAAACCCACGATGTCGTCGAGGATGAAGATGCCCTCAACGGTCGGGCCCATGGCCTTCGCCTGGGCCTTGAGCCACTCGATTATGAGGCGCGTGCAGAGATCGAGCAGCTTGTGCGCCCACTCCGGCTTCTCGACCAGGTCGATCATGAAGTCGGTTGTGCTCCGAACGAACCCCGCGGTGCACATAGGCCCGCGAGAGGTGACCAGCGGCAGTATGTAGCCGTGGTCGAGGATCCGCTGCCTCTGCATTCGGATCCGGTGCAGGGTGAGGGCCATGAACGCGTCGTTCTCAACCTCGAACTCCGGAAACTTCTCGATGTCCTCGATGTGGAATAGCGTGTGGTACTCGCTTGGCGTGTTGTCGGACCAGAACTTGATCTTCGACCCCAGGGCGGAGGGCTCGGCAGCCATGCCGTATTCCATCCACCATGAGGGGATGAAGATGATGTCGGGATACTCCCGGTGGATCTTGAGGTGCGATTGGAACCACAGCTCCGGATCCAGGTAGAAATCCATGTGCTTGATGCCGAGGTAGCCCGGTATCCACGGGCTGTCGATGATCAGCGCCATGGGCACCTTGTCGAGTTTCTCGCGGCGGGCCGCCTTCTTGAAGATCTCCCATTGCTCGGGTCTCATGCGCTGGGGTCGTCTTGGATTGTTGGGGATTGCGGGCGCATTGGGGTGCCTTTCATGTCATGGGTCGATCCGGATCTCGCCATCGGCGATCTCAAGCCCGACGCCCGCGGCCTTCGCCGCCTCGCGCAGAGCCGCCTCCAGCATGACGACGGGATCCGAACTGACGTCAATCCGGCGCATGAGTCCATCGCCCTTCTTTGCGCCGACGCGGAGCGTGATGCGCAGGCCCTTCCGTTTGCACGAGACGCGCGTGGCGTCGGGAAGGCCCGTGTTCATGGGAGCGATGAAAGCGTCGACATAGTGCACGCCGATTCCCGACTTGTCACGAAAGCCGTGCGGCAGCTTCTCCTGTGCCGCGGCGTTGATGTCGCAGAGCTTGATCATGGCGCTAGGCAGGAAGGCCCGCGTTCGCGAGCGCGTAGTGGATTGCCTCAAGCGCTAGGACCCATTTGTGCGCACGGCTGGCCTCGTCACAGTGGCAGCCGGTGGCCGACGTCGCGGGCGACCAGGCAAGGGCCTCGTCAAGCGTGCCGCCCAAGGGAGGCGTGCCGGCTTCGATTGCCGCCATGAGCGTCGCCGCGTCGCTGAGGTAGGCGCACATGAACGTGTGGCCCGTGTCGCCAGGTGCCGGGCGGCACCGGGCGCCGAGTAGGGTAAAGCCTCCGTCTCGGGGCCCCAACTCGAGCACGTAGTCAAACGAAAGCGGGCGGCCAAGGTTGGAGCACGTCGTCCCGTCAAAGTGAAAGCTGGCCGTCACCAAGCCGTCCTCGGCGCGAGACAGCCGCACGCGCTCCCGGGCCCACTTCTGGAGCGCCTTGGGCTTGACCGTGTAGCGGACGCCCCGGGAACGGGGCGGATGCGCCGCCGAGGTGAACGGGGGCTGCGCGTCCCCGCTAGCCCTGGAATCGCGCGCCGGCACGTGATGATAGGGGGCGCGGCGGTATTGGCACGGGGAGAACGAGCAGGTCTGGCACGGGGAAAGGGCGCCCGACCTGACGACTCGCGCGTCGCCGGCCACAAGACCGGCCACTGCGAGCATCGATTTCTTGGGGCGGAGCATCCCGCTGCGCAAGATCTCAAGGGGCCCCGGGAGGGGCTGCGAGATGCCGTTCGTCAGCAGGTTGAAGAGCTTCTCCTGGTCCGTGATGTCCCATCCGGTGTAGCCGGGGCTGTAGTGAGGCAGCGCCATGAGGTTGTCGCGCTCCGCCTGCTCGCAGATGCGCCCGTTTGCCAGGGATACGAGGTGCTCCACGACTGCGGAGCCAAAGACCTCGAGGAAGAAATACTCGTCCGGCTTGGAGTCGTTCCAGAGCTTGCTGGCGCGTTCTTCACAGCCGGTGCCTGCGCTTACGGCTATGAGCACGGCGCGGCTTGCGCCCGCATCGGCAAGAAACTCCCGCAGGCGCCTGGAACTGAATTCCGCGCCGTCGACGAGCAGCGACCCGCCCGAGTGGCCCACGTCGACAAGGCGCGTGTAGATCCACGGCCGCCCATGCTCCGCGTACTGCCGACGCGCCCAGCGCGCGAGCTCAAGGGCGCGCTCGCCCGGGACATGGCCCCTGGGGTAGCCGAGCAACCGCAGGAACTCGGCCTCCGGCACGTCGACCACCGGGCTTGCATCCAGTGCCTCGCGAGCGGCGAGGGGTGCATTGCGCGCCGTGTTCATGGTCCGACAGCCTTCACGGGGCCGCCGAGGGAGCCAAACTGGCAGCCCTCGACGAAGTAATCGAAGAACCCCGGGTGGGTCTCCAGTCGGCAGTGGACCGCGGACTTTACCAGACGCTCGAGCTCCGCCCGCTTCGACAGCGACAGGAGCGCGATGCAGGCGCCCTCCACCGACGCGTTTCCGATCTGGAGGATCCGGGACGCCGGGATGTCGGGGATCAGGCCGATCCGCTTCGACGACTCGATGTTGAGGTTCCGGCCAAACCCGCCCGCAAGGTAGAAGACCTCGATCTCGGAGAACCCGATCCCGTATTCTCGTGCGGCTATCTGCAGCCCGGCGACGTTTGCGCCCTTGGCCTGGGCAAGCGCATTGACATCACCCTCGCCAAATGTGATGGGCGGGTCCCCCCTGGGTTCGATGACAAACGAGGTCGGCCCGTCCTCGAAGCGCCCGAGCGCATTCATGCGGCCCGTCCTCAAGAGCTCGCTCAGGAGGTCCACGAGGCCCGAGCCGCAAATGCCCTCCGCGGACATTCCTCCTATCACGGTCGTCTTGAACGCACCGTCATCCGTGATCACGACCTTCTCGATGGCACCTGGAAGTCCAGGCATTCCGAACGCGACCTGTCCGCCCTCGAATGCGGGGCCAGCGGGGCAGGAGGCGGCAAGCACCTTGTGCCGGTTGCCGATAATCAGCTCCGTGTTCGTCCCGATGTCCATGACTGCCACCAGCCGATCCTCGTTAGCGATATCAACGGCGAGCATGCAGGCCGCGGCGTCAGCCCCGACGTGTCCGCTGACAATGGGCATCCCGTAGACGCGCGCCTTGGGATGGATAGGCAGCCCGAGGCGACTCGCCCGTTCGCTGAGGCTGGTAGTCGTGCGGACACCCGATGCGACCTCGATCTCCGTAATCGATCGGTACGGGCTCTGGCCAATCGTGTACACCGAGAGGCGGAAGAACATGTCGCGCATTGTGGAGTTGCCCGCGACGACCATCTCGAAGATCGAGCGGGGGTCGACCGGGAACTCCTCGATCGCCCGGCGGAGATATCCGACAAGCGTTCGCTGCAGGGTCTTTGTGCGATCCTCCGTGTCGTACTGGATCCGGGCCATGACGTCCGACCCTCCGAATCGTTGGGGGTTCTCGAAGGCCGAGTCTGCAACAACCTCCCCGGATTCGAGGTCCATGAGCCTCAGGACGACGGTCGTGGTTCCAAGGTCGACCGCGAGCCCGTGAAGGGGGCCGCCACCGCGGTCGATCTCGGCGCCGTCGAGCAGGATTCGGTCGCCGTCGCGGGTCACCGCAGGTTCCAGCTTCCATTTTGGGCCCCTGACCGGCAGCTGGTAGGCCTGTTTCTCGACGCGCATTTCCCCGCGGCGCATCGTGTGGCAGCGCACCTCGCCTTTCTCGCGCGCGATCCGGGCGCAGCACGAGAGCCGGAAGGGAGCCTTCAAGTGCGCCTCGGCCGGGTCCGGCCTCGTGAGGCACTCCATGCCCTCTGCCACCTCCACCACGCATTCCTTGCACTTTCCCTGCCTGTTGCACGAGGTGGGCACCCGTATCCCCAGGGATTCCGCGCCCGCGAACAGCGAGGTCCCCGCCCCGATATCGAGGGTGAGATGGTTGAAGTGAAGCTTGACGCTCATGCGATCCCGAGCGCCTTCATCGCGGCCTTCATGTAACCCATGGCATAGGCCATCCCGGAATGCCAGGGCGCGGCCGACGCCATCTGCGGGGTGTGGTCGGGAATCAGCATCCCGTCGAACCCGTTCTTCTTCAGGATCCTGAGCACGCGAAGCATGTTGACGTCGCCGTCGTCGATGAAGGTCTCCCTGTAGGCGGGCACCTTGCCTACGATGTTTCGGAGGTGCACGTAGCCGATCCGGCGCTGCAGGCTGTAGCGGTCCACCTCCTCATAGACGTCGCCCTCAGTCATCTCGGCCAGCGTCCCGACGCAGAATTCGAGCGTGTTGGACGGGCTTGGGCTGATGTCCAGTAGCCTTTGGAACATGCGCGGTTGGTAGACGAGGCGCGGCTGGCCGCGGACGAATGGCAATGGGGGGTCGTCCGGATGGGCCGCGAGCTTTACGCCCGCCTCCTCCGCAACCGGCAGGACCTCGGCCAGAAACGCCCCCAGACGGCGCCAGAGCTCGTCGTGCGTGATCGGCGGGAGCGTGCCGGATTGCGCATGCTGATCGTAGACCATGTTCCACACCATGCCGTTGGGCATCGGCAGGTCAAAGGGGCCCTCCATCCCCACGGACGCCGCCCCCCCCCTCGCATAGTTGCCCTTCGTTCGTCCCGCCACTCCCGCGATGCTGAAATTGTATCCCATGATCGGGATTCCCGCCTGCCCCACCCGCCGAATGATCGTCTTCACGTTCTCAAGCTGGATCCCCCTCTTGGGGCCGTCCAGGAGCACGTCGTACCAGTGGGCGGGGTCGAAGTTCTCGACCGCTTCGAGCTTCAGGCCCTCCGCCTCAATTTCGCGGCGCAGCGCGACCAAGTCGTCGAGGGCCCATAGCTTATCGGGGTCCCCTGCCAGTCCCCACCCCATGTCGGTTCCTGTTGGCTGATCGTCGCTGCCCCTGGCGCCCCCGCCCCGAAAATAGTCGACAAGATGGACGACGACGCAGGAAGCCCCCACCTGGCGTGCGAACTGGAAATTCTCGCGCGTAAGCATGTGCTTGTAGAGGCCGATTCCGAGTTTCATGGTGGGGGCAAGGCCGCGTATCTGGCAGCGCGCCACATTGTGGGCAAGGTTGAGCCTTGTCGGTAGGGCCGGCGCTGTAACATTAGACTGCTCGAAAGAAACGAGATGAAGACCACACCCCAGACAGTCAGCAGAATGATCCAGAACCCAAGCCCCTTCCCTAGTTTCGACTGGCGCCTGGTCGCCTGTATCCTCGCAATGGCATGCGGAACCCATGCCCAGACCGCAGACAAGGACGCGCCCTTACGCGTCAGCGGAAATCAGCGTTACCTGGTCGACCGCCACGATGTCCCGTTCCTGCTTCAGGGCGATGCGGCCTGGTCGCTGATTGCAAACGTCACCAACGAGGAGGCGTCCGCATACCTAAAGAACCGCCAGGCAAAGGGCTTCAATGCGGTCCTGGTCAATCTTATCGAGCACAAGTTCGCCAAGAACGCACCCCGGAACATCTATGGCGAGGCGCCGTTCTCCGGCCAATCTGACTTCGCGGCACCAAACGAGAGATATTTTGGGCACGCCGACTGGGTCATTCGCAAGGCGGCCGAGAACGGCCTGGTGGTGCTTCTTGCGCCTGTCTACCTCGGCTACCCGGGCCTCGACGAGGGGTTTTATGACGAGGTTCTGGCCAATGGCCCGGAGAAGTGCCTGGCCTACGGGCGCTACCTTGGCGAGAGATACCGGGGCTTCGATAACATCATCTGGGTGATGGGCGGCGACCGCGACCCCGGCCCGGCAAGGGAGAACGTCGACATGATTGCCTATGGGATCCGGGAGTCCGACCGGCGCCACCTGATGACCGCGCACTGCCACAGCGATTCCTCCCCAGCGGAGCAGTACCCTGGATCATGGCTCCAGATCTCCACTTCCTACGCCTACGAGATTGTGCACCTTCGCCTCACCTGGGACTACGAGCGCAAGCCGGTGATGCCCCTGTTTCTCATAGAATCCATCTATGAGGGGGAGCACAACTCGTCGGAACTGCAGGTGCGCCGCCAGGCCTACTGGTCGGTGCTCTGCGGCGAGTTTGGCCACGTGATGGGAAATTACCCGATCTGGTCCTTCGGTCCCGGATGGCAGGCAGCGATGGAATCGCCGGGTTCGACCGCGCTCATGTGCTGGGGCCGGCTTTTCCGCTCGCGGCCCTGGTATGACCTGGTGCCCGACCAGGACCACAAGGTGGTGACCGCGGGCCTCGGGGAATTCTGGGGGCTGGATTACGTGACTGCGGCCGTCACGGGGGACGGCGGCACGATGATGGCCTACTTGCCCAGCGCCCGCACCATCACGGTGGACCTTTCAAAGCTGGCGAAGGGACGGGCCAGGGCCTGGTGGTACAACCCGCGCACGGGCGGCGCAACGGAGGCGGGCGCCTTCGCCACCGAGGGCGCCATGCAGTTCACACCGCCGTCCGATGGTGACTGGGTGATCGTGCTGGATGACGCTTCGAAGCACATTCCGGCGCCCGGTTCGTAGAGCACCCTGCCAAAGCATCGACAACAGGCGCGCAGCTTTCGGCCTGCTTCTTGCCGAAGACTCGTCCAGTTTCTATCGCCATGAAGTCCCATCGAAAGGAACTCTGGTTCGAGGTGCCGCGCCGGCGCCAGCTCATCAATATCACCCCCGAGGTCGAGGCCGCCCTCGCGGAAAGCCAGATCAGGGAAGGAATCTGCCTCGTGAACGCGATGCACATCTCCGCGTCAGTCTTCATCAACGACGACGAGTCGGGTCTGCACGCGGATATTGAGAGGTGGCTCGAGAAGCTCGCGCCGGAAAAGCCGCACGATCAGTACGCGCACAACCGGGGAGAGGACAACGCGGATGCCCATCTCAAGCGCACCATCATGGGCCGGGAGGTGGTCGTCGCCGTTTCCGGCGGAAGGCTCGATTTCGGCCCGTGGGAGCAGATCTTCTACGGGGAATTTGACGGAAAGCGCCGGAAACGAGTGCTGGTCAAGATAATCGGCGAGTGATCTGCGCCCGCGCGACCCCCGGCGGGGTCCGCGAGCCGTCTGGGCCGCCAAAGCCGCTCAGGGATACAACCACTGCTCGCGCCACCCACCGCCTTCCAGCACGCAGATGATCCTTTCATGGCGGCGGAACGGCTTCTGACGCCAGAACTCGATGCGGTCCGGCACGACTCGATAGCCGGACCAGAATGGGGGCCGCGGCACGGCCCCGACGTGAAAGCGTATCGCATACGCGGCGCACGCCTGCTCGAGGTCGAAATACCCGTGCATCGGGTGCGACTGCTTCGAGGCCCATGCGCCGAGCTGGCTGAGCCGCGGCCGCGTCGCAAAGTAGGCGTCGGCCTCGGCGTCTGAAACGGGCTCCGTCCGCCCGCGCACGCGCACCTGCCGGCCGATCCTGTTCCAGTAGAAGCACAGCTCGGCCTTGGGATTGCAGGCGAGGTTCTCGGCCTTGGGGCTGGTCAGGTTCGTGTAGAACACGAAGCCCCTCAGGTCGACGTGTTTGAGCAGCACCATCCGCACCGCGGGGTTGCCCTTGGTGTCGCTCGTGGCGAGCGCCATGGCGGTCGGCTCGGGCTCGCCGCTTTGGGTGGCTTCCTCGAGCCAGAGGTTAAACTGGGCAATGGGGTCTGTCATTTGGTGGCGTGGTAGCGGACGGCATCCGGCAATTGCAGGGCCGATCTTTGCCCGGGCCAGGACGCGGACACCAGCCCGGTTTCAATCCGCGTATATGAGCCGGAGCCGCAGCAAGGGAGCCTGGGAAGAGTCCGGCGCACCTCAGTCGCCAAGGCACGTGCTCACCGAGCGAGCCGACTGGATCCAAGGATGGTCCGGCGGCACGAGCTTCAGCTTCCCCGCCACCGACGCCAGCGGGACCGGCTGGACGCTGTTGCCGCGGGCAGCCACCATGATTCCTTCCGCGCCGTTGGCTATAAGGTCGACGGAGGCGGTTCCTAAACTCGTTGCCAGAAGCCGGTCGGCAAACGACGGCGTGCCGCCGCGTTGCACGTATCCCAGTATTGTCACGCGGGCCTCGAGGCCGGTCAGCCCCTCAAGCTGCTTGGCGAGGCGCAGTGTGTTGCCGGCGTGCTCCGCCTCCAGTTCCGCAAGCCTCAACTTGGCGTATTCCTTCTCCTCCAAAGTGCGCGCCGCGGCCCTGCGGCGCTCCGCCGCAACAAAGGAGGCGGCGTCCTCGAGGGATTTCGCGCCCTCGGCCACCGCCACGATGCTGAAGTTGGTGCCGACCTTCGACCGCTTTCGGATCGCGGCCGCGATCTTCTCAAGATCGTAGGGTATCTCCGGAAAAAGGATGACGTCCGCGCCTCCCGCGAGTCCCGCGCCGAGCGTAAGCCACCCCGCCCTGTGCCCCATGATCTCGGCAATGATGATGCGGTGATGGCTGTGCGCCGTGCTGTGAAGGCGGTCGATGGCCTCCGTAGCAATACCAAGGGCCGTGTTGTAGCCGATTGTGGCGTCCGTCAGCGCGACATCGTTGTCGATCGTCTTTGGCAGGGTTACGATCCTCAGCCCCAGTTCCGCCAGGCGCATCGAATTCTTGTGGGTGCCCCCGCCGCCTATGCAGACCAAGGCGTCGAGCTTGTGCGCCCTGTAGTTGCGCACGATCGCCTTCGTCATGTCGCGTTCCTTGCCGTCGATCATCATCCGGTGCGGCTTGTCCCGGCCCGTGCCCAAAACCGTTCCGCCAACCGTCAGGATTCCGCTGAGGTTGTCCTTGCCCAGGCGCTCAAACGTGTCCTGGGCGAGTCCGAGGAAGCCGTCGCGAAACCCGAGGATTTCCCAGCCATATTTGCCTATCGCGGCCTTGCCGACTGCGCGGATCGCGGCGTTTAGGCCTGGGCTGTCGCCGCCGGCGGTTAGAATGCCGATGCGTTTGATTTGTTTCTTCACGGGCGCGGAGGGGTAGTTGCCGGAGTCTAGGGACCGAATGCTTCATGATCAACAACCGAGCGCCGGAATAGTCACGGACTCCTGAAGGCGCGCGCCTCCATCCATACCCCTTTGTTACGACTGCTGAGGGTCTCCAATTCCTTTACTTCGAACGGCGGCAGATCGAAAATATCCGCCGTGACCAATCCCCTCATGCTTGGCTTGAGGCGCCTTGTTGTCGCTGCGCTCTCGATCCCGGCGGTGGGCGACGGAGCGTCGGACGGCTCCGTCCCGGAAAAGGGCATCCATGTGCGCAAACTTCCAAACGGCACCGAGGTGTTTACCGGAACGCAGACGGTGCAGGTGCATTTCGAGTCGGAGGGCACCGTGCGCGTGACAAAGTACACTGCCGGTCGAGTGCCCTCAGGGAAAAGTCTGATCGTCCTTCCACACCAGGCGCCGCGGGTCGAGGTGGCGCAATCGGATCAGCCTGACACGGTTACCCTGCGCTCGACGCGGCTGAGCGTGGTGATTTCAAAGGCGACCGGCGCCATGGCTTACTTTGACGTGTCGGGAAACGCCCTGCTCGGCGAGGACGGCCCCGCGTCCATCACTCCGGCCACTATAGCCGGTGAGAAGGAGGCGTATGCCGTCGAGACCCGTTTCAAGCTGAGCGCCAGCGAGGGCATCTACGGGCTCGGGGAGCACCAGTCCGGCCTGATGAATTATCGCGGCCACTCGGTGAAGCTCGTCCAGGCCAACACGCAGTCCGCAAACCCGTTTCTTGTCTCGACCCTCGGGTACGGAATCCTCTGGGACAACTACTCCAAGACCCTATTCGCCGACACCGGGCGCTTCTGTTCCCTCTGGTCGGAGGTCGCCGACGGCATCGACTACTATTTCATTTTTGGGGGAAACATTGACGGCGCAATTGCGGGCTACCGCGAGCTCACGGGAGCCGCGCCGCTCTACGGCAGGTGGGCCTATGGATACTGGCAAAGCAAGGAGCACTACCAGAACAGGGACGAGGTGCTCGGCGTGGCGGCGCAGTACCGGGCGCGGGGTATCCCCATCGATGGAATCGTGCAGGACTGGGACTACTGGGACGGTCGTGGCAACTGGAACCAGCTCTTTTTCGACGACAAGCTCTTCCCCCGCCCGCAAGAGATGATCGACACGCTTCACCGCGAGAACTTCCATTTCATGATATCCATCTGGTGCGGTTTCGGGCCGACGACGCCGGTCTACCGCGATATGGACGAAAGGGGCCTGCTTTACCCGACGGTCGGCTGGGCGGGGTTCAGGTTCATGGATCCCTACAATCCAGCGGCGACCGACCTCTATTGGAAGCACGTGAGGGAGGGGCTATTCAGGCACGGTGTGGACGGATGGTGGATGGACTCCACCGAGCCCGACATCGTCAACGCGGGGACAAAGGAGTCTCAGGAGTACGAGATGAAGCGCATGGGATCGAACCACCTCGGAACCTTCGCGAGGTACCTCAACACCTATCCTCTGCTGGCCACCGAGGCGGTCTACAAGAACCAGCGCGCCGAAACGGACAGAAAGCGCGTCTTCATCCTCACGCGCTCCACTTTCGCGGGCCAGCAGCGGGCGGCGGCCACGACCTGGACCGGGGACATCGGCGCAAGCTGGGAAACGTACCGGAAGCAGATCCCCGCGGGCATCAATCACTGCATGTCCGGCATCCCCTACTGGACGTTTGACATCGGGGCATTCGTTCTCGGCGGCTACGGCGGAGTCTTCGGCGACGGCGGAAAGGACCCGGCCTACCAGGAGCTCTACACGCGGATGTTCCAGCTCGGGGCCTTTAGCCCCATATTCCGCTCGCACGGATCCGACACGCCGCGGGAGATATGGGAATTCGGCGAATTCACGGATGTCCTCATCGCCTTTGACCGCCTTCGCTACCGGCTGATGCCCTACATCTACGCGAACGCGTGGAGGATCACGAGCGAGGGCTACACCCTCATGCGGGGGCTTCCCATGGACTTCCCCAGCGACCGCGGCACCTACGACATCGCCGACCAGTATATGTTCGGGCCGTCGCTCATGGTCTGCCCGGTCACGGGCTACATGCTGCACCGCCCGCCCGGAAGCAGCGTGCCGATTTCCGCCGGGCACTTCCGCACCCCGGACGGCGGCCCGGGCCTCTCCGCAACGTACTTCGGCGACGACCACTTCGGCACGAAGATCCGGTCGCAGATCGAGCCGAGCGTCGACCTCGACTGGTACGAAGGGTGGCCGAAGTTCATCGAGCAGGCGCGGTTCTCGATGCGCTGGTCGGGCCGGCTGGTCCCGACCGAGACGGGGCCTCATCGGTTCCACGTGAAGGCCTTCGGCCCGAAGCTCCTTGAAATCGACGGGCAGCCTCTGAAATACACCTACGCCTCCGTGGAGGCCGTGACGGAGCCCGTTCAGCTCGAGGCCGGAAGGGAGTATCGCTTCTCCTTCGCGACCTCAAACTCCGTGCGCGGGGCATTCAGGGCGCAGCTCTTCTGGAGGACCCCGTCCATGCTCGCGGCCGATGCGCGGCAGGAGCCGCGCTCCCAGACACGGCCCGTGTATCTTCCGGCGGGCCGGGTGTGGAGCGACTTCTGGACGGGCCTGGAGACCGCAGGGGGAAAGGTCATCCGTGCCGACGCGCCAATCGAGCGGATCCCGCTGCTGGTCCCTTCGGGGTCAATCATCCCCCTGGGGCCCCCCGTGCAGTACGCGGCAGAGGACCCGGGCGGGCCAATCGAGCTCCGCGTGTATC